>JANNJB010000058.1:0-5111 GCA_031405615.1 Vicinamibacteria bacterium
TGGTGCCCGCGGTTGGCACCGACCACTCCCGGTGAGGTGTGCCCGGCCTGTGCCCATTCTATCGGGTACGACCGGTATCAATGCGTCGGCACGCCTTTCGAGCGCAGTGCTCCGGCCCGTATTGACGCGGGTTCGCGCGAATGCGTCAGAATGGCACCATGGCCGGGAAGGACTTAAAATCCCTCGACCGCAAGGTCTTCCGGGTTCGATTCCCGGCTCTGGCACCATCAACGAAGACGCAGGCACTGAGGAACACCGAACCACATCCGCATGGCCGACACCGACAACGCTTCCCGTCCGGCCCCCGAGAAGAACTTCGTGGCGCTCAAGGATGCGGCCCTGATCCTGGGTCTGCAAGCGTTGCTGCTGACCTTCCGCCTCGGACAAATTCCACTGCTCGGCCCCGACGAGCCAAGGTATTCGCGGGTTGCGGTGGAGATGGCCCGGGCCAACGAGTTCGTCACGCCGACTCTGGCCGGCGAACCCTGGCTCGAAAAACCTCCGCTCTTCTACTGGCTCGCCGGTCTTCTCTTCCGGATCCTCGGGGAGAACGAGTTCGCGGCTCGCGGGCCCGCGGTTATCGCGGCGTTGCTCTTGACCGCCTTCACCGGCCTCATCGGAGCCCGCCTTTTCGGAGCGTCCTGCGGCAGGCTCGCGATGCTCATCGTCGCCACCACGCCACTGGCCTTCGCGTACGGCCGCGCGGCCAGCATGGACATGTTGCTCGCGGCCCTCGTGACCGGGGCGAGCGGCCTGTTCCTGCTTTCCATCCACGGTATCGCCGGTCCCGCCGCTACACCCGCGGCCTGGGTGTTCATGGGACTCGCGGTCCTCGCCAAGGGACCGATCGGCGCGATCATTCCATTGGGGGTCGCGATCGCGACCGCTCTTGGCCTGCGGCGCTTCGAAGTCGCGCGTCTCGTGACCCCGCTCTCCGTGGTCCTCTTTGTCGTCGTCTGCGGCCCGTGGTTCGTCGCCGTCTACCTGGACCAGGGCTTCCATTTCATCGAGGTCTTTATCCTCAATCACAACCTGCAACGGTTCACGAGCACGGTGCACAACCATCCCGGCCCCTTCTACTACTACATCCCCGTGCTGCTCCTGGGCGTTTTCCCGTGGACGGGACTCATCGCACCGGCGGTGGTCGCCGCGACGAAGATGGGACGAGCGAGCGGCCTTTCGATGGCGGCCTGGTTTTCGGTTCCGCTTCTGCTGTTCTCCCTGGCTGGCTCGAAGCTGCCCGGCTACATCCTCCCCTGCCTGCCGCCTCTCGCGATCGGCCTCGCCTTTGCGGCGCGAGACCTGCGGTCACCCGAGCGAGCGGTCGCTCGCCGGGTCGCTGGCCTCATCGGCCTCATCGTCGCG
This sequence comes from Vicinamibacteria bacterium, assembly GCA_031405615.1. GTDB lineage: Bacteria > Acidobacteriota > Vicinamibacteria > Fen-336 > JAGNNV01 > JAGNNV01. The sequence continues at coordinate 1,366 of JANNJB010000058.1, forward strand.
GCGGTGCTGCTTGCGTTCACTCTCCGCGCTATGCGCGAAGGAGCCCCCTGGGCGCGCAGCGCGCTCACTCCCGCGATCTGGGTGGTGGCGACGACGTTCTTCGCATCGCGCGCATTCGATCGCGCCCGGGCCGCGAGCCTTCGCATACTCGCAATTGGCGCGGCCGGCTTTCTTCTTCTCCTCACTCTGGTCGCGCCGCCGGTTCTGGACGCGATGGAATCCGGGCGTCGTCTGTTCCTTCCCGCGCACGGCCGCGAAGTGCTGGTGGTTGGCGCATGGCGAACCGCGTGGATGGCCGGCTACTTCTACAACGACGGTCGCGTTCGCGAAGTGGATCTGGGCACCGCCGTGGCTCTTGTCAGCGTCGAACCCCGGCTCGTCCTCGCCGGTCCGGCTGAGTGGAACCATTTGAAGGACTTGGACCAGATGGCGATTCTGCAACTGGCCGAGGGCCCGCGCGGAAATATTCTCGCCAGGATCACCGCGGCCCCAAAACCTTGATTTCCCGAGTTTTCGTGAGGTCTTAGGCAACACCTCAAGTGAAACTTGAGGAAAATGCGACTAACCCTTGACTAGAGAAACAAGGCTCTGTTACCCTCAAGGCCCCGGAACTGCTACAAGGCGGTTTATTGAGGGTTTTTTAGAGGAGCGAGGTTCTCCAATGACCAAACGCAAGATCTTCACGAGTTCCCTGGCCGTCCTCGGTCTGTCGCTGTCGATGCTGGCCGTGGCCCAGGATCAGCCCGCCAAGGAACCCGCTCAGGTCGGCCCCTTTGAAGTCGCCCCGCACTGGTCGCGTTACGACTACCCGAGGTCGATCGGAGAAGGCCAGGCCTTTCACATGGTGGTCAAGGGCGACACCCTCTGGGATATCGCGGGCCGCTATCTTGGGAACCCGTATCTCTGGCCCCAGATCTGGGAAGCCAACAGCTACATCAAACGGGCCCGCCTGATCTACCCCGGCGACCCCGTCTTCCTCCCCTCGGTCCAGATGGCCGACACGCCCGTCGGCGGCGAGGAGACCACCACTACCACGGTCAAGACGACCCAGGAGTTGGGCACGCCGGAATGGCTCGACATGGACGCCCTGATCAACGTGGCCTCCCAGGACACCGTCCGCTACGCCGGCTACATCTCGGCGTCCATCGAGGACGAGAGCCTGAAGATCAAGAGCATGGAGCCGCAAAACGGAACACTGCTCGAACCCCACAGCGCCACCACCCGCGACTACATGTATCTCGACCGGGGCGCCAATGCCGGACTCAAGGCCGGTGATCTCTACACCATTCATCGCCGGTCCCGCACGATCAAGCATCCCGTGACGGGCAAGAAGGTGGGCTACCGGATCGACACCACGGGAATCGCGCGCATCGTGCTCGTAGCGGAAGGCAGCGCCCGCGCCGTGGTCGAGGCGGCCGGCCGCGAGATCCTTACTGGCGACTACCTCCGCCCCATCACCGAGGTGGAATCGCCGCTGGTGAAACGCCGCGTGGTGGTCGAAGGCGGGAACCTCTCCCTCGAGGGCTCCCCCGCGGGCTACCTCGTCGATATCGATGACGATGCGGTCTCGTCAGCCACCGGCTTCTTCGTGGGCGTCGACATGGGCACCGGCGCCGGCCTCTCCGTCGGACGCGTCCTCACCGTCTACCGGCAGGGCGACCCGAACGACAGCATCACCAAGCGAGCGCTCGGCGCGGCGGTCGTTCTCGCGGTGCGCGAGAACTTCTCGGTAGCCCGTGTGATCTACTCCCGCGAGGAGATCGGCGTGGGCGACCGCATCCTGATTCAGCCGTAGCCGGGGCCCGAAAGGGCCGCAACAAAGGAGCGGGTTCCCCCCGCTCCTTTTTTTATTCCCTCAGCTTTTCGCTCCGCCGCGGGAGAAGCGGTGGAAGTAGTCGAAACCCGAATAGAGGGTCAGGCCCAGGGCCACGAAGAGCGACGGACCCACCAGAATCTGGAAGGCCGGAATCCGCAAGGCCAGCAGCATCACGTAGATCGACACGATCTGCGAGACCGTCTTCGCCTTCCCCGCCGACGATGCGGACATCACGATGCCGCGGCCCAGCGCCTCGCTTCGAAGCCAGGTCACCGCGAACTCCCGTCCGATGATGATGGCCACGATCCAGGCCGGGGCCATCTCCATCTCGATCAGGGAAATGAAAGCGCCCGAAAGGAGGAGTTTGTCGGCCAGCGGGTCGAGCATGGCCCCGAGCTTCGTCTGTTGGTTCCGCCGGCGCGCGAACCACCCGTCGAAGTAGTCGGTGATCACGGCGAGAGTGAAGACGACAATGCCGAGGAACCAACCCCATTCGGTCCGCGTGAGGAGCAGCACCACCAGCCAGGGCACCAGAAAGATGCGAAAGGCGGTGAGCGCGTTCGGGAGATTCACCTTGGGTTTGCCTGCCGCATCATCGTGACGGACGAATCAGCGGCGGCCGCTCCTAGAGCCTGACCAGATTGGGCGCCTCGATGCCGCGGGTGGCGTTGCGCGCATCGAGCACGAGCTTGGAACGCTTGACGAGATCGGCGTACGGGACGTTCGAGTGGTCGGTGATGATGACGACGGCATCTGCGGTCTCGACCGCGGGAACAGCGTCGATCGACTTGAGATCGATGCCTTCGTGCTCGAGGGTCGGCACCCACGAGTCGGTGTACGTGACTTTGGCGCCCTTGGACTGGAGGATCTTTATGAAATCGACCGCGGGAGACTCCCGGACGTCTTCGATGTCCCTCTTGTAGGCCGCCCCCAGGATGTGAACGCGGCTTCCCCGCAGGCTCCGCTCCCGATCGTTCAGGGCTTCGGCGAGCCGCTCGACCACGTATTCGGGCATGCCCGCGTTGATCTCGCTGGCGAGTTCGATGAAGCGGGCGCGGTAGTTGAGGGTCTTGAGCTTCCACGACAGATACAGCGGATCGATGGGGATGCAGTGGCCGCCGAGGCCGGGGCCCGGGTAGAACGGCATGAAGCCGAACGGTTTGGTGGCCGCGGCGTCGATCACTTCCCAGACGCTGACATCGAGACGGCGGCACATCAGCGCCACCTCGTTGACCAGGCCGATATTGACGCTCCGGAAGGTGTTTTCGAGGAGCTTCACCATCTCCGCGGCACGCGGAGATGAGACGACAATGATCTTCTCGATCGCCTTCGAGTAGAGGGTCTTCGCGGCGTCGCCGCACGACGGCGTCATCCCGCCGATGACCTTGGGCGTGTTGTGGGTGTGGAACTTCGGGTTGCCCGGATCCACGCGCTCGGGCGAGAACGCGAGAAAGAAGTCGACCCCGACCTTGAGACCCTTCTCCGACAACATCGGGAGGATCAGCTCATCGGTGGTGCCGGGATACGTCGTGCTCTCGAGGACCACGAGCTGGCCGGCGCGCATGTTGTCGGCGATCTTGCCGGTGGCCGAAACCACCATCGACAGATCGGGATCCTTGGTCTTCGACAAAGGGGTGGGCACGCAGATGATGAGGGCGTCGCACTCGTGGATCTTCGTGAAATCGGTCGTGGCCTGGCACAGCCCCTTGTCGACGAGGGCCTTGAGCCTTGAGGTCTCCACATCCTGGATGTAGGACTCGCCCTTGTTCAGGCTGTTGACCTTGGACTCGGAAAGGTCGAAACCGGTGACTTTGAGGGCTCCGCGTCGGCCGCCGGCGCGAGGAGTGCGATCCCCACCTGACGACCACCCGGCGCGCCCAGCGTGCGGGCGTTCTGGTCGTGCAAGTTGAAGCCGAACGTCGGCTTGATC
>JANNJB010000059.1:0-6110 GCA_031405615.1 Vicinamibacteria bacterium
GGTGGCCCCGGCCTGGGCGAGACGCACACTCGGCGGAACGGGCGCCCAAAGGTCCTCGCAGATCTCGAAGCCGAGCGCGAGGTTCTCTTCGCCGGCCACGCGGAAGACAAGGTCGGCGCCTGCGGGAACGCGGCCGCCCAGGATCTCCACATCTCCCCGGACCGCTTCGCGCGCCGGCGAAAACCAGCGGCCCTCATAGAACTCCTTGTAGTTCGGGATGGCCGATTTCAAGACCACGCCACGGACCTGGCCCTTCTGCAGCACCACGGCTGCGTTAAAGAGGCGGGAATCGCGGGCGAGGGGAAGGCCGGCGACGATGACCATGTCGAGGCGGGCGGTTCGTGCGCGGAGCTTTTCAAGGGCTTCTTCCCCGGCCCGAAGAAGGGTCGCCTGCTGGAAGAAGAGGTCGGCCGCGGTGTAGCTCGTGAGTCCAAGCTCCGGCGTCACCAGGAGCTGGACCCCCTTTTCCCGCGCTTCGGCGACAAGATCGAGGATCTCGGCGACGTTTTTCGCCGGATCGGCGATATGCGCGCGAGGACAACCGGCGGCGACGCGAAAGAAGCCGTGTCGAGTGGAGCCGTTCATGGTCTTTGGGTCGTCGGTTTGCCGACGCAAGCATACGGGAACGACCGTCTTGTCCTTAGGACGCCCCTCACAGCGGCCCGGCCTTTCGCGGGATCGCGCGGATGGGGCTCGCGTGGCAGAATTGCGGGATGAAACGATTCCTTTTCGCCTTCACGGTCGCAGCGCTCGCGACGCCGCTCCTTGCCCAGGATTGGAAGGGAATGGGGCGCCTGCAGGGCCGTGTCCTCGATTCCGACGGCAAGCCGGTACTGGGCGCCTTCGTCAAGCTCGATTGCCCTTCGCGGGGAGGAGGCGTAACGGTTCAGACGGACAAGAAGGGGAACTGGGCGTATCTCGGCCTCGCGGCCTGCGGCTGGAACCTGGAGATCAAGGCCGACGGCCACGTCACCCACACCCACACCGTCAACATGGCGAGCGATCAGGCGCGCATGAATCCCATCGATGTGAAGCTCGAGAAGCCGAAGGGCCCTCCTCCCGAACTCGTCGACGCAGTGAAGAAAGGCGACGAAGCGTTCGCGGCCCAGAACTGGGTCGCGGCTCGAGAGAACTACGAGAAGGTTCTTGCTCTTCGTCCCGATCTCGGGCCTCAGGTCTACCAGAAGCTGGCCCAGTCCTACGCGGGCGAGAAAAACAACGTGAAAGCGATCGAGTACCTCGAGCTCTCGATGGCCGCCGACCCGTCGCGCATGGACCTTCGCTTCGCCGCCGCCCAGAGCGCGCTCGAAGCCGGTCTCACCGAGAAGGGGACGGAGTTCCTGAAGAGCATTGACGACACCCTGGTCAAGGGGCCCGATGGCTACTTCAATCTCGCCATTTACTATCTGCGCGCCTCGGACGCGCCGAACGCGATCGTGTACTTCACGAAGGCTCTGGCCAAGGACGACAAACTCGCGGATGCCTACTATTGGCGTGGCATGTCGTACGTGCGGGCCGGCAAACTCGTCGAGGCCAAGGCCGACATGCAGAAGGTGCTGGAAGTCGAGCCCGCGGGGCCGAATACCGAGAAAGCCAGGAAGGCCCTCGAACAGCTCAAGTGACGGTCCGTCGCAACTGATCACCGTCATCCCGGCGAAAGCCGGGATCCAGTTTCAGAGATGCTAGACCGCCGCGAGCTGATGGCGCGCGGCGGGCATTTCCGGGACCGCGTGCGACCAGCAGTAGGGATCGCCGATGATCTCGTAGTGCATCGTCCGACGCTTGGGGACGAAGCCCGCGCCCTGGATGTTGCGCGCGATTTCGGCTTCGGTGAGATGGAACCCGGCACCCGCGGAAGAGACCACGTTCTCCTCGATCATGAGGCTGCCGAAATCGTTGGCGCCGAAACGCAGGGACATCTGCCCGATCTTCCCGCCCTGGGTCACCCAGCTCGCCTGGACGTTCGGGAAATTGTCGAGCATCACGCGCGACACCGCGAGCGTGCGCAGATACTGGAACGACGTGACCTCGTCCCCCGCCAGCGCGGTGTTCTCGGGCTGGAAGGTCCAGGCGATGAACGCGGTGAAACCGTGGGTGCGGTCCTGGAGGGCGCGGAGGTGGAGGAGATGGTCGATCCTCTCCTCGAGGGTCTCCACATGGCCGAACATCATGGTCGCGGTGGTCTTGAGGCCCTGGTTCTGCGCGACCTCCATCACTTCCAGCCAGTCTTCGGTGGAGCCTTTCGCGACGCCGATGATGTTGCGCACGCGGTTCGACAGGACTTCAGCGCCGCCGCCTGGAATCGAGTCGAGGCCCGAAGCGACCAGGCGACGAACCGCTTCTTCGGTGGTGAGCTTCGAGACGCGGCAGATGTGCTTCACCTCCGCGGGTGAGAGACCGTGCACCCAGAGTTTGGGGTAGGTCGCCTTGATCCAGAGGAAAAGATCCTCGTAGTACTCGATGCCGAGGTCGGGATGGAGTCCGCCCTGGAGCAGGATCTGCTCGCCGCCGAGCGCGAGGGTCTCGTCGATCTTCTGCCGGAACTCGTCCTTGGTGAGGACGTAGCCGTCCTTTGCGGGCAGATCCCGGTAGAACGCGCAGAAGGCGCACTGCGCGGTGCAGACGTTCGTGTAATTGATGTTGCGGTCGATGATGTAGGTGACGAGGCCCTCGGGGTGAAGACGCCGCCTCGTCGCGTCCGCGAGTTCGCCTAAGGAGAGGAGATCGACGTCACGCAGGAGGAAAACTCCTTCGTCCCGCGACAAACGCTCGCCCGCGAACACCTTCCTCGTAATCTCGTCAAACCACATGAAACTCAAGCTCCTTCACCTGGGTGAGCAGGCCACATTCTCTCGCCAGCCGGTAGAAGAGGGCGAGGCCCTCCTTCTCGCGTCGGCCCAGAACGTATCGGATCACGCTCCGCATGTAGCGAAAGGCGCGCGCCGGATCGACGCCCGAATTATACGAAGCCGCGATGAAAGGAGCCGCCTCGATCCCGCGGCTCAGCGCCGCGCTCACGCGGACGGCGTTCGCCTTTCCGATCGCGCGGGGTCCAAGGACCATCACTGCGTAGACGAAGGGAAGGGAAGTCTCACCCTTCCACGCCGCGCCCAGATCCAGGCGTTCGTATCCCGGGCGCGCGAAGACGAACGCGGGATCCCCGATGATGAGGATCGCGTCGGCGTCTTTCGGTTCGTTCGTCGAAGGAGAGAACGCGGATGTTTCCGGAAGGTGTCCCGCGGCCCGCGCGATGAGTATCTTCGCGAGGGCTGCGCTCGTCCGGCTTGCGGTGTCGACACACAGGCTCTTCACTTCGCGGAGGGGGACGCGATGATGAAGCATCACGGTCTCGACCGGTCCGTCGCTTGCGATGCACATCGAGTCGAGAACCGGCGCTCCCAGCGTCGCGGCCTCAAAGGAGGGGACCATCGCGAGATCGAGAGAGCCATCGGCAAAGCGCTCCGCGATCCGCGACGGTAAATCGATCACGATCTCCACACCCGCATCTCCGCGCAACCCGTGAACGAGGGGCTGAACATTGAGGTAGGGAAAGAGGCCGACACGAAGCCCGGAATCCATGGTTGTGCCCCACGATATCGTGGCTTTCGCAACCGCTTGCGTCCGCGCGGGAGAAGTGGTTTCGGACCGGTCAGATGGAACCGGGTGACGTCCACAAAATTTATTTTTATTCATGACTTGCGAATTCATATCTCGAAATCAAAACAGCTTGCGTCACATAAATATCTGTCAAAACAGAATAAAATATGGTTATTGAAATCGCCCTAAAAGGGCCTGGTTTCGGTCCTCACAGAGCCTTCGTGTACCAGCGTCGTTCGTAAATGACTCATGTACCTCGGTTTGCCTTGGACCCACAAGATCTTGGGTTTATTCCTTGACAGACCCCAAGACATCGCAGTAATGTCCTTTCCACAGCGACGAGGTTTGAGGGCGTTTTGGCCGGTTTAGGAGGGCCGATTCACCCAGGAGGCCGCCGGACTTGGAGCGAACGGGGCGATAGTATCGCTCGCCTTCGCGACGGGTTCCGACGATTTCAAACAAACCCCATCGTCGGTGAATGGAAATCGGTTTTTTGAACGTCGTCAGGCTCGGGTACTGAAGCGCCAGGAATGGGCTCACCCGAGGCGAAGGAGGAGTCGAACATGGCCACCCAGCCCCCGGTCGTCCCGGCAGAGTCAGTCGCGCGAGTTGAAAACCTCTCCGACTCGATAATGAGTCCTCGCATCGAACCCAGGCCGGAAAAACGATCGAAGGGGCTCTCCTTCAAACGCTTCTTCTCGACGGAAGGCGTTCATCCCTACGACCAGCTCGAATGGGATGTGAGAGGCGCGATCATCAAGGACGAGAGTGGCCGCCCGGTGTTCGAGCAGAAGGACATCGAGGCCCCCAAGAGCTGGAGCCAGCAGGCGACGAACATCGTCGCTTCGAAGTACTTCCGCGGGGCCATGGGCACGCCGGAGCGCGAGACCTCGGTCAAGCAGCTCGTGAGCCGTGTGGTGGAGACCATCGCCGCCTGGGCGCTCAAGCAGGGTTACTTCGATGCGGCCGACGATCTCTCCGCGTTCAAGGACGATCTCTGTTTCCTCCTCGTGCGCCAGTACGCGGCCTTCAACTCGCCGGTCTGGTTCAATGTCGGCATCGAACCGCATCCCCAGGCCTCGGCCTGTTTCATCAACTCGGTCTCGGACACCATGGACTCGATCCTTGGACTGGCCCGCACCGAGGGCATGCTCTTCAAGTACGGCTCGGGCACGGGCTCGGGCACGGGCTCGAACCTCTCGAGCATTCGTTCCTCTCGGGAAACCCTCGCGGGGGGCGGCACCGCCTCCGGCCCCGTCTCCTTCATGCGCGGCTATGACGCCTTCGCCGGCGTCATCAAGAGCGGCGGCAAGACCCGTCGCGCCGCGAAGATGGTCATCCTCAACACCGACCACCCCGACATCGAGGAATTCATCACCAGCAAGTCCGAGGAGGAGCGCAAGGCTTGGGCGCTGATCGACGCGGGCTACAACGGCGGCTTCAACGTGAAGGGCGGCGCCTACGACTCCGTCTTCTTCCAAAACGCCAATCACTCGGTCCGCGCCACCGACGAGTTCATGCGCGCGGTGGTGGAGGACAAGGAGTGGTCGACGCACTTCGTGCGGGATGGCGCGGTCGCCGAGACCAAGCGCGCGCGCGATCTCATGAACATGATGGCCGAGGCCGCGTGGCAGTGCGGCGATCCCGGCATGCAGTTCGACACCACGGTCAACGACTGGCACACCTGCCCGAACTCCGCGAGGATCAACGCGAGCAATCCCTGTTCCGAGTACATGTTCCTCGACGACACCGCGTGCAACCTGGCCTCGCTCAACCTCATGAAGTTCGTGCGTGAAGACGGCGAGTTCGACCCTGCGTCCTTCCGCGCGGCCTGCCGCACTCTCATCACCGCGCAGGAGATCCTCGTCGACAACGCGAGTTACCCGACGCCGATGATCGAGAAGAACTCCCACGACTACCGTCCCCTCGGCCTCGGCTACGCGAACCTCGGCGTCCTCCTCATGGACCGCGGCCTCGCCTACGACTCCGAAGCCGGTCGCGCCTACGCGGCCGCGGTCACCGCCCTCATGCACGGCGAGGCCTACGCGCAAAGCGCCCGGGTCGCCGCGTCGATGGGGCCGTTTGCGGGATACGCGAAGAACGCCGAGCCCATGCTGCGCATCATCGAGAAGCACCGCCAGCACGCGCACATGATCGACGCCTCGATCGTCCCGCGTCCCCTGATGCGCGAAGCGCTCGACGTCTGGGACGAGGCGTACACCCTGGGCGCCCAGCACGGGTATCGCAATTCCCAGGTCACCGTGCTCGCCCCCACCGGCACCATCGGCTTCATGATGGATTGCGACACCACCGGCATCGAACCCGACATCGCCCTCGTGAAGTACAAGAAGCTCGTGGGCGGCGGGATGATCAAGATCATCAACCAGTCGGTTCCCGCGGCGCTGCGCCGCATGGGCTACAACGCGGTCCAGGTTCAGGACATCGTGAAGTACATCGACGAGAAGGAAATGATCGAGGGTGCGCCGCACCTCAAGGATGAGCACATCGAAGTC
>JANNJB010000060.1:0-6664 GCA_031405615.1 Vicinamibacteria bacterium
CTCGCCTTCACCTGGAAGGACATGGGCGGCCCGTTCATCGGCGGGATGCTGGTGACGAACTTCATCGCCACGATCATGAACTTCGTGATGGGGGTGATCGTCGCCGCGGGGGTTTTGAACACCGTCCTCATGGCCACGTTCGAACGAACCCGGGAGATGGGGACGATGCGCGCGATGGGAGCGCGGAAACTGGATGTGCTCCGGGTGTTCCTCTCTGAAGGATTTCTGATCGGTCTCTTTGGCGCGGCCTTTGGGGCGCTGCTCGGGGCCGTGACCATCGTCTTCTTCTCCCACTACGGGATCCCCGCCTTCAGCGAGGCGCAGAAGTACACCTACGGCGGTGATCGACTGTACCCGATGCTCAAACTCATCGACGTGGTCCGCCCTCCTGCGATCATGCTCGCGGTGAGTGTGCTCGCCGCCTTCATTCCCTCTTTCTCCGCCGCGCGAACGCGGCCCGCGGAATCGCTCCGGTACGTATGACTCTGCCCGCCCTCGATCTGGTGATGTTCGCGGCCACTGGAGCGCTCACGGGAATGTTGGGAGCGCTTCTTGGCCTCGGCGGTGGTGTGTTCCTCGTTCCTCTCTTGGCCCTCGGTTTCCATCTCGAGCCGCGCACCGCGGTGGCGGCGAGTCTGGTGGCCGTCATTGCGAGCTCCTCGAGCACCACCATCGTGAACATGAAGAGGGGGCTCGTGAACATCCCTCTCGCCTTCACCCTGCTGCTCCTCACCTCGGCGGGAAGCCTCGCGGGAGCCGACATCGCCTCGTACATCTCGACCCGCACGCTGTATGCCATTTTCGCTTCGACCCTTTTCGTCGTTGCGATCATCGTCACGTCGAAATCGGGAACGAGGAACGTGATCGACGATCCCCTGCTCGATGTGGGCGCCCTCGGCGGCCGGGTCAACGAAGAGGGAAAGATCCTCAGCTACGTGATGAAGCGTCTCCCGCTCGCCCTTTCGGTGTCGCTCGTCGCCGGGGCCATCTCCGGCCTGCTGGGCGTGGGCGGAGGCGTCATCCAGGTCCCGGTCCTGAACTCGTTCTGCGGCATCCCCATAAGGGTCGCGGCCGCGACATCGGCCTTCATGATCGGACCCACCGCGGCGGTTTCGGCTTTTGTGTATCTGGGGCGGGGCGACATGGATCCGCTCATCACGGCCGCCATCGCCCTTGGCTCCCTTCCCGGCAGCATTCTCGGCGCCTGGATGTCGCGCCACATGCCGGTGCGATCGATCAAGACCATCCTCGCCACCTCGCTGGTTCTCGTGGCGATTCGGATGGCGGTGGCCGCGTTCTGGATGTGACACGGCTCACAAGCCTCGGAATCCCGGCGACATCCCACGATTGGGCCGTCTGTTAAGGTCAAACGCACTTCCCGCACACGATGACCGGCGCACATTCCCGTCCCAATCTCAGGGGCCTGGTTCCACCCGGGTCCAGGGAGGAGTCCGCGCCCGAGCCACCCGAAACCGTCCAGGCGCTTCTCGAGGACGACGCGAAGGACGCGAACCGGCCGAGCTACCCGCGGATCTTCGGCACGTATGTCCTCGAGGAAATGCTCTCCCGGGGCGGAATGGCCGAGATCTACCGCGCGCAACGGACGGGGCCCCACAGTTTCCGCAAAACCGTTGTCCTCAAAAAGATCCTCCCGGGCCTCGCGCGGAACGACGACTTCAGGCGACTGTTTATCGAGGAAGCGAAGACGGTGGCCCTGCTGGACCATCCCCATATCGTCCCGGTTCACGAGCTGGGCGAGATCAACGACGATCTCTACATGACGATGGAGTACGTCAACGGCTTCGACCTCAAGACGATGCTCCGCCGCGCTCAGGAAAAGGGACTGAAGCTGCCTCTCGACCTCGCGGTCTATATAGCGGCCCGCATCGCGAGCGCTCTTGACTTCGCCTTCACCAAGGAGGGCCCGGATGGGCGACCGCTCGAAATCGTCCATCGGGACATCTCGCCGCCAAACATCGTGATCTCCTTCGCGGGGACGGTGAAGCTCACCGACTTCGGCATCTCGAAACCGTCTTCCTACGTCGAGGCTCGAAAACACGCCCCCCAGGGGAAACTCCAGTACATGAGCCCGGAACAGGCCCAGGGCGGGCCGCTGGATGCCCGGTCCGATATCTTCTCTCTGGGCGTGATCCTGTACGAGATGATCGCGGGCCGGCGCCCCATCGCGGGCAATCCGGACATGCCCTCGATGGACGATGTGCGGAGGGCGGACATCGTTCCGCTCAGATTCATCTCCTCGCGGGTCACGCCGAGACTCGAAAAGGTGGTCATGAACGCGGTGGCGAGCGCGCCCGACGACCGGTATCCGGATGCCGGCAAGATGGCGGCCGCCCTCGACCGCGTCCTCCATGAACGGCCGGCCGTGGGCTCCCCCCAGCTGGCCCAGTTCATGCGCATCGTCTTCGATGCGAACTCGCGAGAGACGACCCAGGCCACTTAGCCGTCCGGGTCGGCCAAAATGCCCCCGCCCGAAGCGGTACACTTGTCGGCCTCGGAAACTTCTCAAGAAAGCGATAGGGAACACTCTTGGCCTGGTTCAAGCGCGAAGACCAAAAACTTCCGGTAGGCGAGCAGGTCAATCGCGTCCCCGAAGGCCTGTGGATCAAGTGCACCGGCTGCCGGGAGATCATCTACCGCAAGGATGTCCTTCAAAACGCATCGGTGTGCCCTAAGTGTGCGTTCCATTTCCGGATCACCGCAAGGGAGCGGCTTGAGCTGCTCTTCGACGGCTCCTACGAGGAGTTCGACCGGGAACTCGCGAGCGCCGACCCCCTGAAATTCAAGGACACCAAGGCGTACGCCTCCCGGCTGCTCGACGGCCAGGAGAAGACCGGCGGGAAGGACGCGATCGTGAGCGCCTCCGGGAAACTGGACAAACGCGACGTGCTCATCTGCGCAATGGAATACGGTTTCATCGGCGGCTCGATGGGTGTCGTGGTCGGCGAGAAGATCACGCGTGCGGCCGAGCGGGCGATCGGCTCGAAGGCGCCGCTGATCGTGGTTTCTTGTTCGGGCGGCGCGCGCATGATGGAGGGTGCACTCTCCCTCATGCAGATGGCCAAGATTTCCGCGGCCCTCGCCCGTCTCGACGACGCCTCGATCCCCTTCATCTCGGTTCTCACCGACCCCACCACGGGAGGCGTGACCGCGTCTTTCGCGATGCTCGGCGACCTCAACATCGCCGAGCCGGGGGCTCTGATCGGTTTCGCGGGCCCCCGTGTCATCGAACAGACGATCCGTCAGAAACTCCCGGATGGTTTCCAGCGCTCCGAGTTCCTGCTCACCCACGGAATGATCGACGCGGTGGTCGACCGGCGCGAGATGAAGGACTGGGTCGCGCGCAGCCTGAACCTGTTCCTCGGCTAGCGTTCTCCGGCTTTCAGAAAGAGATGGCCAGCCTGATCGATCTCAACGCGGACGTCGGAGAGAGCTTCGGCGCCTGGCCGATGGGAAACGACGCCGGTCTCCTGCCCTTCGTCACTTCCGTGAATGTCGCCTGTGGTTTCCATGCCGGTGATCCGCTGACCATGGACCGCACGGTCACAGCGGCGCTCGAACGCGGCATCCGGATCGGCGCGCACCCCTCGTATCCGGATCTCCGCGGTTTTGGCCGGCGGGAGATGCGTGCGGCGGCCGATGAAGTGGAGACGGATGTCTTGTACCAGGCGGGCGCATTGCGCGCTTTCGTCGAATCGCGGGGCGGGCGGCTGTGGCACGTCAAGCCCCACGGAGCGCTCTACAACCAGGCCGCGCGTGATCTCGATCTCGCCCGGGCCATCGCCCGTGGAGTGCGGCGTCTGGGCGGTGGCGTGACTCTCGTCGGCCTTTCGACGTCCGCGGCATTTCGCGAAGCGGCAAGGATCGAAGGGGTGACGTTCGCGGGCGAGGCTTTCGTCGACCGGGCGTATGAGCGCGACGGGTCGCTGGCACGACGAGGGACGCCGGGCGCGGTGCTCGACAGCCCGGCTGCTGCCGCGGCCCAGGCGGTGGCGCTGGCGACTCAGGGACAGGTCGCGGCCCGAGACGGTTCAGCGGTTCCGGTTGTCGCCGAGACGCTGTGCCTTCACGGAGATAACCCGAACGCGGTCGAAATCGCGCGCGCGGTCCGGGCCGCGCTCGAAACCGCGGGTGTCAAGGTTCAAGCCCTCGGCCCGCACGGTCCCGCATAAGGGGCGACATGATCGAAGCCTGGCCACGCGTCCGGCTCGTGGGCGATCGCGCGGTCACGGTTCAACTCGGGTCGTTGATGGACGAGGAAACCGTCGGTCGCGTCCGCGCCCTCGACGAGAGACTGAAGGAGCGGCCCCTGCCGGGTATCGAGGAAACCGTTCCCACCTACGCCGCGCTGCTCGTGATCTACGACCGCAGCCTCATCTCATTCCCGGAACTCGAGCGCAAGCTCCTCGAGATGACGCATGGTCTCGACAGCGTGGGCGCCCCGGGGAGGCTGGTCGAAATTCCCGCTCTCTACGACGGTGAGGATCTCGAGGAGGTCGCCGCGGCCTGCGATCTGTCGGTGGAGGGCGTCAGCGAACTGCACGCCTCGCGGGAGTATCGCGTCATGATGCTGGGCTTCTCTCCCGGCTTCGCCTACATGGGTTTTGTCGACGAACGTCTGCGTGTTCCCCGCCGCAAGACGCCGCGAACGCGGGTGCCCGAGGGTGCGATCGCCATCGCGGGCCCGCAGACCGGCGTTTATCCGAGGAGTCTGCCGGGAGGCTGGAATCTGCTGGGCCGGACGTCTCTGCGTCTCTTCGACGCCTCGAAGACGAATCCTTCGACGTTGATGCCGGGCGATCGGGTTCGTTTCGTTCCCGTCGGGACACTGGCCGCGTCCGAGGCTTTGCTGAAGGGCGGCTACGCGGGGAGCGGTGTGCGCGTACTCGAACCCGGCATTTTCACCACGATCCAGGATGCGGGGCGAAAGGGTCTGCGCCGGCTCGCCGTGCCGCAAGCAGGGTGGGCAGATGTGCAGTCCGCGCGAATCGCGAACCGCTGCGTCGGGAATCAGCCGGACGCGCCCGTCATCGAAATCTGCGGACCGGGCCTGCGCCTCACCTTCGAGCGGGCCACCTTCGTGGCGATCTCCGGCGCTTCGATCCGCGCCCGTCTTGATCGGGGTGATCTCGCGGGCGAAGGCATGTCTGTCCCGGCGAATGTGGGGGTTCGGGTTCGCCCGTCGAACGTGCTCGAGGTCGAGAGCCTTTCAGACGGCGTCCGCGCCTGCGTCGCGATCGCGGGTCTTGAGGCGCCGCAGGTCCTCGGATCCGCGTCGGTCGATCTCGGCTCCGGGTTCCTCCGTCCCCTCGAAGCCGGGGACGGCTTCGACATCGCGGCGCACGACGCCGACCGGGTTCAGCGGGAATCGGTCGCGGGGGCGGCGAAGCGCGCGCAGATTCGCGTGGTCCTGGGACCGCAGGAGGATCATTTCGATCCGCAAACCATTGAGACGTTCTTCGCGACCTCCTGGCGGGCCGGACTCGACTCCGACCGCGTGGGCGCGAGGCTGGATGGCGCGCGGCTCACGCACGCGGGTCCAACCGAGATCATTTCCGACGGGATGGTCCCCGGCTGCATTCAGGTTCCTCCCGATGGTCGTCCAATCGTGATGCTCTCGGACTGCCCGAGCACCGGCGGCTACCCGAAGATCGGCTGTGTGGTGAGCGAAGACCTTGGCCTTCTCGCTCAGGCGATTCCCGGTCGGACGGAGATCCGCTTCTCGGCTACCCGAGTCGAGGATTTGTAGCCCCTTCGACACCCGGACGGATCGCCGTCTGGTGGAGCGCGAAGCCGCCCCTTGGGGGCCTGGAGCCCGTCAGCCGCGCAGGCTCCTGGGCCTCAGCTCTCGAGCTCGGCGAGGGTCTGCCGCAGCCGCCCTAGTGCGACGACGAGCAGGATGCAGTTCACGACGCTCAGAAGAAGCGTGAGGTCGAAACCGAAGGTCATCCGAAGCCGGGCCACCGCATCCGCGAGAGGGAGAACGGCTCGCCATTCGACGCCGTAGAAGCGTCCCAGTCCATGCAGACAGACGCTGCCGAGGAGTGTGGACGAAGCCGCCGCGAAAGCGAAGCGCCGGAGGAAGGCAGTCTGCAGACCCGTGGCGACGAGGAGCAGAAACAAAGGATGGTTGTGGTTGTCGTGCACGCCGATGGTGAGAACGCCCCATATGAAAAGCAGAAGGGCGCTTATGTAGACCGCGGACCGCGGCGAGCGGATGCGTCGGGCGACGAACAACACCCACAGCGCGACAAGGCCAGCGGCCAGAAAGCCGATGAGTCCCAGAGGCAGGTCAAAAACATCGCGGCGGACATAGTCGATCGGGTCGGCCCATTCCGCTTTCTCGCTGAGCACCATCGAGGCGTGGCCGATGACCCACCACGGGTTCGCGTAACCGCCGGAGATCCGGTCCTGCGAGAAAATGCGAAAGACATGACCGACCGCGGTTTGAAGCGTGCCCGCGAAGACGTAGGGCAGGAGGACGAGGCTCGTGACGATCGCGCCGCCTCCAATGAGCTTCGGCCACGCCGCCTTCGGCAGCGCGAGGAAGAGAACCGGAAGGGCGACCGCAGCCGTAGGCTTGATCAGGCACGTGACCGCGAAAACCGCACCGGCGAGGAACGGAGACGTGGGGATAAGGAGAAGG
>JANNJB010000061.1:0-3076 GCA_031405615.1 Vicinamibacteria bacterium
GGAGCTCAGGTGCTGTGGGCTAGCCACGGCTTCGGACACGTCAGGGATGCTGCCGCCGCGCCACCCGTCGACCAGGGACCTCCGTCCAAGCGGGCGCTATGGCAGTTGACCCATCCCTATCTGCGCGTTGAAGGGGTCTTCGGCCGGCGTTACGGGCGTCGTGTTCGCCACGCTGAGGCGATGAGGACGACCTGCAGCAGTACCGTGGCGAGCACGAGGGTCCAGCCCGCCTTCGCGGCCACGGCCCAGACGCCCCTCGCGGCGGGGCCGGCGACCGCCGCCGCGACGACGAGCACCACTCCGGTATTCCACGCGAGCGCGCGAACGAGGACCCGCGCTTCTGCGCGCTCCCGAACCGCGTCCCGAGAAGGGCCGAATGGCCTTAACTGAGGCGCGAGGTAGCCGAGCGACGCGGTGATCGCCTGCGCGAGCACCCCGAGGAACATCGCCGCGCCCAACGGCTCGAGCCATCGCCACGTTCCGGTCGCGACGACAGCGACGTCGACCCATGCGACGAGCGGGAACCACACGACCGTGGCGAGGATCGGCCACCGGCCGGGCGACTGCGCGGCGAGCATCGTGCGGAACACCGGTACACACACGACCGTGACCGACCACGCGAAAAGAGCGAGTCCCACCGTGGCAACCAGTCGGCACGCCGTGCTCAGGGTGCCGGAGAACCCGGTCCCGAGGAGCGCGACCACGGCGATCGTGAGCGCCGTCGCGCCCAACCTCAGCGCTCGAGCGGCGCGATCGTCGGCACCCTCCCTGATCCGCGTGCGACCGATCGTCGGGCCGAAGAAGACCACGGTCGCCAGCGAAGGCAGCCACTCCCGAAGGGACGCGCCCGCCCCGTCGGAGAGGACGTAGTAGGCGAGGAGCGAGATCGCCGCCGCGAGCGGCTGGAGCCAGGAATAGACCGCGACGTGCCGCAAGACATCGGCCATCCGCACCTTGCGTCCCGCCGCCTTGAGGAGCCCGAGAAGAAGAGAGCCCACAACCAGGATCGCCACCAGCATGGAGCCGCTTTGCCATATGACCCCGACCACCCGCTGCGAGTTCCAGGGCGACCAGAACTCGGCCGCCATCACCGCATCGAGGTTCAAGGCGAACAGAGCGACCGCAATGTACTTCGCCCAGGTGAGGGGCGTGCGCCGCTGATCGAGCCCGTGCAGGTCTTCGAGGGAGATGGGCTGCGTCGGGTCCTCGCGCACCTCCTCGATCTCGATCTCGGCGAGGCCGAGTCGGGCGCGCAGGCGGCCCACGATCGGTTCCGAGTCGATACGTCGTGGCCCGGAATACAGGCCGTTTGTGCCCGTGCCTCCGGCGATCACCAGTCCGCCCGACCCGTCCCGCTCGATCCGCGCGTGCTCGCGCGACACGCTCGGTTCGATGAGGACCATGTCGCTCTCCGGGGATCGCCCGATCCGGATCGGCGTCGATCGGAAAAGAACCTCGCGGATCACAACACCCTCGCGAAGCACGCGAATCGCGATCACCGCGCCCCCTCCCACGAGACGTTCTCGATGAAGCGGCGGGTCAGGTCCATGGCCGAAGTCATCCGGAATCCCTTGAAGTTCAAGGAGACGAAGATCGATTCGCGGGGCCTTGAGAGCGTGGTGGCCACGAGGTCGATGTCGAAGAAGCCCGGCGACTCCTTGAACGCCACCACGCAGGTGGTCATCTTCCAGACTTCCGAGGCGGCGCGGACCCGGTTGGACACGCATTCGGGCGGACCGAGGTCCGGGTCGCCCGCGGGCCGGGGCGAGACCTGCTGGTGCGACCCTGCGTGAAACGGGAGGTAGCCGTAAAAGCCGTAACTGCTCCGCGACGATACGAAGTGCTCGATCTGGATCTGCACCGAAGCGATGGGACCCACCTCCTCGATGGCCGGCGTGAACTGGAGATCGCAACCGTACTGACTCTTCACCACACCCTCACGCTCGAACTCCTGCCGGTCGTCCCAGCACGCGAAGGCCGGCGGCAGGGCCTGACTGCGGGCGCCCCCGATGACAAGGGCAGCTTCCTTCGAGCCGGCGTCGAGCGCTCCCATCAACGCGTCGAACGTCTTCTTCTCGAAGGCGTCGACCTGGCGATTCGTCTCGATGCGAAGCGCCGCCTTCGTGACCTCGAGCGGAGGCCGCGCGAGAAGCTCCTTGAGGGCCTGGGTGGGCACACCGAAAGACAGGGAGTTCGAGAGCCATTGCACCGAGACGTTGGTGCCGACCACCTGATCGCGCGAGTTGAGGATAGGGCCGCCGCTCATCCCGGAATTGAGCGGCATCGAGAGCAGCAGACGCGGCGCCACGCCCTTGGTGGCGAACCCGTTGGCATTGCCTTCGATGAGACTCATCCCGAGGCCCTCGGGGTTGCCGAAGGAGATGATCCTCTCTCCCGTTTCGGGAACCGCATCGGCGAGGACCAGAGGCTTGCCCTGGGCCGCCGGGGCGCGCACGAGGGCGAGGTCGTTCACGAGGTCGAACTGAACCAGGGTGACCGGGAACTCGCCCGCCGCGCTTTTGGCGCGAAGCTGGTTGCGCACCGGGTCGGCGACAAACGATGCGACCACGTGATAGTTCGTGGCGATGAGACCGTCCGCGGAGACGAGATAACCGCTGCCGAGGCTGCTCTTCGCCTCGCGATTTCCCGAGTGGATCTCGATGGTGAAGAGGCTCGGCTTGAGGCGCGCGTACGCGGCCTCCGACGTGGCCGGAACCTGAGGGGCTCCCAGGGCAAGAAGAACAAGGAGCAGATTCATGGGCCGGGTGGATGATAACGAACCGGGGCCGGGACTATGAGGCCCGGCGCCGAGTCTCGTATCCTCCCGACCTACTTCCTCTTCATCAAGGACAATCAACATGGAAAAGAAAATCATTGCGGTGGTCGGAGCGACGGGAGCCCAGGGCGGGGGACTCGTCCGCGCCATCCTGGCGGACCCGTCGGGCGGCTTCGCGGTGCGCGCCCTCACGCGCGACCCGAACACATCGAAGGCGAAGGAACTCGCGGCCCTCGGCGCCGAAGTCGTGGCCGCCAATGTGGACGATGCGGAGAGCATCGCGAACGCCTTCAAGGGGGC
>JANNJB010000062.1:0-2949 GCA_031405615.1 Vicinamibacteria bacterium
TGAGATGAGGCATGCGACCGCCACCCTGCTAATTGCCAGCCTCTGTGGAGCGGGATGCGTCGGAAGCGAACCGATGCCGGAACCGGCCTCCCGACCGACGCCTGTTCCGCTGCCGCCGGGCCTATCCCTCGGTGCTAGCCATCCAAAGACCGAACACGTGTCGTTGGTACGCGTTTTGGCGGACCCCGCATCAGTCAACGGGAAGGCGATCACCGTGAACGGCTACTTTGATTCCGGGCTGTTGTGTCTCCACGAGGAAGATGCAGCCAAGCGTCTTCGCACAAACTGCGTATCGATTGAGGTTCCCGACTCGCCTCAGGCACGGGCGCTCAATCAGCGGTATGTGGTCGTATCCGGCGTCGTCGGGTTCGGCGGCCGTACCGGTCTGTCGCCCTTATACGACCTTCTCATCAAGGATGTCCGAAGGATGGACCCGATCAAGGATCGCGAAGCCATGGCGGGCGTGGTAATAATCCATTGACCGCGGCGTATAACTAACAGCGGGGCTTCCGCAGCCGTGACAGGCTGAGGCTTCGCCCCACGAGTCAGTCGGCTGCGGAAGGTCCGAGTTGGACTCAGCCGCGGGGCACTTGAGTTATGTGTATTGGAACTCGGATGCTGTGGGCTGGCGAGGCCACGAAGAGTCGGGCGGAGCACGGAGCGGGGCTCCCCGGTCGTTTGTTGACGCCTGAGTCGAGCCGCAGGGACCGGAACACCCGCCGCGTGGGCGAGACGGAGCGCCAAGGTGTTACGGAGAGCCGCGGGCCGACACACGTCGGGCTTGGAATCGGCGATCCGACTGCGGCGTGGTGAGGAGGGCTTGGCGTCATGGCGCTCTCGGAAGCAGGTTGGCGAGGAGGACCTCCATCGGGAGTCGAGTGGGGCTCCACCTCGTGACCATGATGAGTCGACCGTCGGGGCATTTCGTGCAGCGCAGGGGATCCTTGCCGAAGATGCGGAGGCACGCGGCGGATCGCGACTCGGTCAGGAGTTCAGGCGGTGGCTCGGCCTTGAGCGCCTGTCGAGCCATCGCGAGTCCGGGTCTACGGGCGCGGTTGCTCCAGAAGCCGTAGCGGCGGATGCGCATGAAGCCTGGCGGGAGGACGTGAGTAAGGAAGCGCTTGCAGAACGTCGGTCCTTCGAGTTTGGCGGACTTCCCTCGATTTCCGTCCTGCCGGTCGCGGTACGCGTAGGTGACGTCCTTCCCGTCGTAGGCAGTGACGCGCGAGTCGGAGAGGCCGATTCTCTTCGTGTAGCGGGCGAAGTACTTGATGACGGCATCGGGTCCCGCGAGAGCCCGCTTCACCTTCATGTTCCAATCGCGCGAGTTGGCGTCTTGCAAGAGGTGATAGGCCGATGCGCGCGGCACATTGAGCACCCCCTGCTTGAGAAGGGCTCGGAGCTTCTGCAGGAGCTTGATCCTGAACACGTGCCGGAGACGCTTGTAGGAGAACAGGAAGCGCTCCATCACCACGAAGCCATTCGGGCCGAATCCACCACCCGGCACCAGACAGTGAACGTGAGGGTGATTGTCGAGGCGCTGATTCCAGGTGTGGAGGACGGCGAGAACCCCCAGGAGAAGTCCCTTTCTCGCCGCAACGTCGAGGATGGTCTGGGAGGCAGCGGCGAAGAGGGCTTCGAGCGCATGGACTCTCCCCGGTCCGAGGAAGAACGGGCGGAGAGACGCGGGGACGGTGAAGACGAGATGAAAGTGACTGAGCGGAAGGAGGTGCTGCTGCTGGGCCTCCGCCCAAATCGCCTGGTCGAGACCGCCACAGCGCGGGCAGTGACGGTCTCGACAGGAGTTGTAGGCAAAGTGCCTCTCCGCGCACCGGTCGCACACGAAGGCGTGGCCTCCGAGGCGACCGGTACGGCAGGCAAGGATGTGGGCCGCGGCCTTACCCTGCTCGGGAGACAAACGCAGGGAGGCCACGTGATCGCGCAGCACGTCGGCGACACCGAGTGCGGCGCCTTGGCCGCAGGCCACGTCTACTCCGGCTTCGGCCTCGGGTCGTCGAGCGGACTCTTCACCTCACCGAGCCAGTTCTTGGCCAGGCGCACGTAGATGGTGGTGGTGTTGAGGCTCTGGTGTCCGAGCAGGGCCTGTACCGACTGCAGCCTCGTGCCGCGCTCGACGAGATGAGTCGCGAAGGCGTGGCGGAACGACCGTGGAGTGACGTGCTTCAGGATGCCGACTTTCAAGCAGGCCGCTCGAAACGCCCGTTGGATGCTCGTC
Source organism: Vicinamibacteria bacterium (assembly GCA_031405615.1). Taxonomy (GTDB): domain Bacteria; phylum Acidobacteriota; class Vicinamibacteria; order Fen-336; family JAGNNV01; genus JAGNNV01. The sequence continues at coordinate 2,237 of JANNJB010000062.1, forward strand.
GCCGAAATCGGCTGGCCTGGGCGCTTCCCCTCGATCAGGTACTTCTTCGGGCGGTACTTCCTCCAGCACTCACGAAGGGTGAGGAGGAGCCGCTTCGGCAGAATCACCAGGCGATCCTTGTCGCCCTTGCCTCGCTCGACCCGGATGACCATTCGCGCGGAGTCGATGTGGCGTGCTTCGAGGTGGATCACCTCCTCCGTGCGCAGGCCCGCCCCGTAGCAGAGCATGAAGGCCGCAGCGTACTTTGGACTCGGAGCCGCCCCGATGATGGCCTCGACCTCCTCCTCGCTCAACACCTCAGGGAGCCGATACGGTCTGCTCCGCTTCGGCAGCCGCGCGAAGTTCCAATCGTTCCGGTCGAGGATCTTGTGGAAGAACCCTCGCAATGCATAGGTCGCAACGCGCGCCGACGAGTCCGAAAGCCCTCGCGCGGCCACATCCACCTGATAGGCCAGGATGTCGTCCGCTGTCGCTTGCGCGACCGATCGATCACCGAGGAACCGCGAGAACCCGTCGAGCGCGTACAGGTAGTTGTCGATTGTCCGTTCGGAACGTCCCTCCGCGAGCAGGTAGTCGGCATAGCGACGAGACAACGTGGTAGTTTCATGCGTCATGTCTTCCTCCATGGTCGCGGGTTGATAAAGCGTGCGACCTGGAGGAAGTTTGTGACGCCTCGAATGGCCCGCGATCAGAGCCGCCGCGCAGCGGCTGAG
>JANNJB010000063.1:0-5057 GCA_031405615.1 Vicinamibacteria bacterium
TCAAGGGTCAAGGGGAGAGGCGCACACCGCAAACGCCGCTCCTCATATTTTTTCGAGCGCGGTCTTCACCAGATCATTGACGATCTTCGGGTTCGCGCGGCCGCCCGTCTTCTTCATCACCTGGCCCACGAACCACCCGAGTGTGTTGGTCCGGCCTTTCTTGTACGTCGCGACCTGCTCCGCGGAACTCGCGATCACTTCGAGAATGGCCGCTTCGATGGGGCCCGTGTCGGAAACCTGCGAGAGACCCTCGCGTTCGACGATTGTCCCGGGTGATTCGCCCGACGTCCACATGCGGGCGAACACATCCTTCGCGGTCTTGCCGTTGATGGCGCCGCTGTCGATCATTCGAATCAGTTCGGCAAGCGACGCCGGCTTGATCGGCCAGCTCGAGTAGGACACAAAGCCGTCCTCGCTCTTCTGGCCCTTCATCTCGCGCATGACCTCGGTCATGACCCAGTTCGAGGCGGCTTTCCCGTTGCTGCAGCCCTTCGCCACTTCTTCGAAGAAGTCCGCCACTTCCTGGGTGAGGGTGAGGACCTCGGCGTCGTAGTACGGTATTCCGTATTCGCTCACGAAGCGGGCACGCTTCGCGGAGGGAAGCTCGGGCAGCGCCTTCAGCGTCTCCGCCTGCCATTCGGCCGAGATCACAAGAGGCGGAAGATCGGGCTCCGGGAAGTAGCGATAGTCGTGGGCCTCTTCCTTCGAACGCATCGACGCGGTTTCGTCCTTGTCGGCGCGGTAGAGGCGCGTCTCCTGAACCACCTTGTGTCCGGCTTCCACGAGCCCCACCTGGCGCTCGTACTCGTACTCGATCGCGCGCGACACGTTCCGGAATGAGTTGAGGTTCTTGATCTCCGCGCGTGTGCCCAGTTCAGCGGCACCGCGAGGTCGCACCGAAACGTTCGCGTCGCAGCGCAGCGACCCCTCTTCCATGTTGCAGTCGGAGACGCCGGAATAGACGAGGATCGCCTTGAGTGCCGTGAGGTAAGCGTGCGCTTCGGAGGCCGAGCGCATGTCCGGCTTGCTTACGATCTCAATGAGGGGCGAACCGCTGCGGTTCAGATCGACTCCGCTCTGGTCCTTCGACCACGGGTAGCCCTCATGCAGCAGTTTCCCCGCGTCCTCCTCCATGTGGATGCGCTCGAGCCTTACCGTCTTCGCCGTCCCAGAAGCCTCCAGAGCCTCGACCTTGCCTTCGGTGGCATACGGCCGGTCGTACTGAGAAATCTGGTAGCCCTTGGGAAGGTCCGGGTAGAAGTAGTTCTTCCGCGAGAAAATCGAGGTTTCGTGGACCGTGCAGTTCGTGGCGATGGCCGCGCGCAGGGCGAGCGACACCGCTTCGCGGCTGATCACGGGCAAAGCTCCGGGCAAGCCGAGGCAGACCGGGCAGACGTTCGTGTTCGGGGCGTCGCCGAAATTGTTGGGACACGAGCAGAAGAGTTTGGTGCGGGTCTTCATCTGGCAATGGACTTCGAGCCCGATCACCATCTCGTACTTGTTTCTGAGCGTTTCTTGCAGCATTCGTAGCCTCTAGCAGCCCGCGGCGAAAGTCGGCCGGCATTCGACGAACGCTGCATCCCGGCTGGACTGCGTTGCTCGTCGGCCGAATATTCCCGATATTCGCGCCTCCTCGGCGCCTTGCCAGCCGGGCGCATCGCTCGTCTCGATGCCACGGCGGACTTTCACCACAGACTGCTCTAGTGTATCAACGGGGGTCGCCCGCAAGCCCGGGCCCCGAGATGGGAGTTTTTCTGAGACGGTTCTCGCAAATCATCAAGAGGGGGGCCCTGATCTCCCTCATCGGCGCGTTGCTCCTTGGGGGCTGGCTCCTGCTCGGGCTTCCCTCGAGGTCCACAGTGCGGGAACTGGCCCGCGCCGTCCCGACGGAAACCTCGGTCATGAGGCAGAGGGACGGCGAAGCCCGCGAGGCGGGCCGCAAACCGCGCCGCCTTCAGGCCACGGTCTCGCTGCGCGCGATCTCGAAGAACCTGATTCACGCCGTGCTCGCAGCGGAGGATCCGAACTTCTTCGGCCACGAGGGCATCGACTGGGACGCGGTCAAGGAGTCGATCGAGACCAACATCGAGAAGGGGCGTTACGCCCGGGGCGGCAGCACGATCACCCAGCAGCTCGCCAAGAACCTCTTCTTCACCACTCACAAGAGCCTGATCCGCAAGGTGCGGGAGGCCATCGTGGTTTCGTGGATGGAGCACGATCTGCCCAAGAAGCGCATCATCGAGATCTACTTGAACGTCATCGAGTGGGGCGACGGCGTCTACGGCTGCGAGGCCGCAGCGCGCCGCTACTACAGAACCAGCTGCGCGGCGCTCGATACCGATCAGGCCGCCGGCCTCGCCGCCATGATTCCCTCACCCAGGCGGATCAACCCGAGAATCAACCCGGGCCTGCACACTCGCGCGGTCCGCAAGGTACTCCGACAGATGCGCTGGGCCGGCTACTTGAAACGCGACATCCGCGACATGGGGAAAGAACCGGACAGGATCATCGTCGACGAGGACGGTCCGGAGCCGCGGGACGAGGACGATCCCACGCCCCCTCCGACACCGTCGCCCTCACCCTCCCCGACCCCTACACCCGCGGAGGGGTCAAACATGATCGAATTTCGACCGTGAGCGCGCCGCCTGAAGATGCCGATGTGGAGACCGCATCCGCGGACTATGCGAAACGCTTCGATTCGCGGGTCGGCGCGTGGATGCTCGCGACCCAGGCGGGCATTACCATCGATCTGCTGGGCGATCTGCCATCGGCGAGCGTGCTCGACGTGGGCGGCGGTCACGGCCAGGTTGCTCAAGTCCTTGCCGGGCGCGGCCACGCGGTGAGCGTTCTCGGCTCTTCCGAAAGGGCCGTCGCGGTAACCCTGCGGCCGGCGATAGAGGCCGGGCGGGTGACGTTTCTGACTGGGGATCTGCGCAATCCTCCCGTGGATCCGAAGTCCTTCGATGTCGTGGTGAGTTATCGCCTTCTCGCTCACGTCCACGATCTCGCCGGCCTCGTCGCGGGTCTCGCCCGATCCGCCCGCATCGCGGTCATCGTGGACTATGCAACGACCCGCAGTTTCAACGCGGGAGCGGACCTGCTCTTCGCCGCCAAGAAGCAGGTCGAGCGGAACACTCGACCGTTTCTGGTTCAACGCGACGCCGATATCGAGGCCCTCTTCCGCCAGAACGGTTTCGAGCGCCGAGCGCGGCGGCCGCAGTTCTTCTGGCCCATGGCCCTTCATCGCGGACTCCAGTCGCCCGCCCTCTCGCGAGGGCTCGAAGGGGTCGCGTCGATGTTGGGCCTTCGAGCTCTATTGGGATCACCCGTGATCGCGAGGTTCGATCGTGTCTGAGCCCTGGGCCCTGAGGCTCTTTCGCAAGTCTCCGCTCAAACGCGACAAGGTCGAGGCCCTTCTCTCGGTGCTGGGTGACGTACAGGGAAAACGCTGCCTCGATCTGGGATCGGACAATGGCGTGGTGAGCCTTCTTCTTCGTCAGCAGGGCGGAACCTGGGCTTCGGGAGATCTCACGCCAGACACGGTCGAGGCGATCCGGAGTCTGGTCGAAACCGACGTCCATCTCGTCGAGGAAACGAAGTTGCCATTTGGCGACCGGGAGTTCGACGTGGTGGTCGTCGCGGACATGATCGAGCACGTGGCGCACGAGGCCGCCTTCGTCTCCGAGGTCGCCCGGGTGCTCAAGCCGGGCGGACGGCTGATCGTCAACACACCCCACGCACGGGAGACGGGGCTGCGACGACTCCGCCTGCGTCTGGGCCAGACCGACCTTAAACACGGCCACCTCCGTCCCGGCTACACGCGGGAGTCGCTCGGCGCTCTGCTGCGCGATGCGTTCGTAATCGGCGAGTCAAAGACCTACACAAAGGCCTTCTCCGAGACGGTGGACACGGCGATGCAGTGGGGCCTCGAGTCCCTCGGGAAGAAGGGTTCGAAAAAAGGCGTGGTGGTCACAGGCGGAGACCTGAACCGCCACGCGAAGATGTTCAAGGCCTACAGTCTGGTGTTCCCATTCGTCTGGGGTTTCTCGCGGCTCGACCGCCTTCTCCCGCGAAACGACGGCTATCGTCTGCTGATGGTGGCGACAAAGAGGGTGGCATGAGCGACACGAAGGATCTCTCCTTGAAGATGGCGACCGAGCAGGATGTTCCGATCATCCTGAGCTTCATCAAGGCTCTCGCCGAATACGAGCGGCTCGCCGACGCGGTGATCGCGACCGAGGATGGCCTCCGCCAGAACCTTTTCGGTGCGAGGCCCTACGCGGAGTGCGTCATCGCGCGGTGGCAGGGGCAACCCGCGGGTTTCGCGCTCTTCTTCCACAACTACTCGACGTTCCTCGGCCGCCCCGGGATCTACCTGGAGGATCTCTTCGTGAAGCCGGAACTGCGGGGCCAGGGTGTCGGGCGGGCTCTCCTCCAGTTCCTCGCCCGGCTCACCCAGGAGAGAAACTGCGGCCGCCTCGAGTGGTCCGTCCTGGACTGGAACGAGCCGGCTATCGGCTTCTACAAGTCGATTGGCGCCATTCCTCTCGACGAGTGGACCATCTTCCGTCTCAAGGACGAAGCCCTCTCCCGCCTCGCGGGGGACTGACGCCCGCCGCTACCAAGCCAATTGGACCTCTCGTCACCCCGGCGCAGGCCGGGGGCTAGCGCGACAGACCGTTACCGACCGCGTCTACCGCCCCGATTTCCGTTCCGCTTTGTCTTCGTACATCCGCTTGTCGGCGAGCCGGATCAACTCGGGTTTGGTGCGCGCCTCGTCGGGATAGGTCGCAAGGCCGATGGACGCGCCGATCTTCGCGTTGATGCCCTCCTCCTGGAGGAAGGTGTGCCCCTCGATCAGCTCACGGAACTTCTCGCCGAGGAGTTTCGCGGCCTCGCCGTCGGTCTGGGGCAGGATGATCACGAACTCGTCGCCGCCGTAGCGCGCCGGGTAGTCGGTTTCGCGCACCGCGGTGCGCAGCAGGAAGCCCACTTCGCGCAACGCATGCGACCCGCGGAGGTGGCCATGGACGTCGTTGATCGGCTTGAAGTGATCG
>JANNJB010000064.1:0-5278 GCA_031405615.1 Vicinamibacteria bacterium
GGTGTTGTCGAACACCTTGCGGAAGATGCGCTCGGTCACCGCGATCGAATGCGCGCGCCGGGGAGAGTCCTGGTAGCAGAACGAAAGAACGTTGTAGCCGAGTTCGCCCATCGAGGCGGCAGCCGACGCGCCGGCCAGGCCGGTCCCGACCACGATGACCGTGTGTTTCCGCTTGTTCGCCGGATTCACCAATTTCATCTCGAACCGGTGCGATTCCCATTTTTGGTCGATGGGTCCGGAGGGCGACTTCGAATCGAGATTCATGACTAGCGGACCAGGCCGAGGTAGACGGAGAGAGGGAAGGAAAGGTTGCCGACGGTCACCACCGCCGCATACGCGGTTCCGATCACCTTTCGCAGGCCGTTGTACCTGGGGTGCGAAAGGCCCACGGTCTGCAGCATGCTGGTGATGCCGTGGAAGAGGTGCATCGAGAGGGCAACCATCGCAAGCACGTAGGCGAACGCGACAACGGGATTCTGGAAGCCCACCACCACGTTGTGGTACACGTCGCCGCGGATGAAGTTTTGATGAACCGAGCCCACGGTGAAGTGCAGCAGGTGGTAGATGATGAAGAGGAGCAGGATCGGGCCGCCGAACCGCATGGTTCGTGACGCGTAGGTCGAGGCCTCGCGATGCGTCTTCCGGTAGCCCACCGGCCGGGCCGCCCGGTTGACCATGGTCAGGCTGAACGCCGCCCACATGTGCAGCAAGACGCTGCCGAGGAGAACCGCGCGGGCCGCCCAGACCACCGCCGGCTTCGACTGCAGGAACTCGCCGTAGGCGTTAAGCGCCTCGGGGCCCAGATACAGAAGCAGGTTCCCGGTCATGTGCACCAGCACGAAGCCGGAAAGGATGACGCCGGTGAGCGCCATCACGACCTTCTTCGCAATGGTGGAAGCCAGAAGGCCGGTGGAACTCACGGTTTTTGAGATGGCGGTCATCTTTTCTGAAGAAGCAGTCGGTCGGTGCGGGCTGGTTTGGGGGGGAGAGGAGGAAGAAAGTGGGGAGGACGCGAGCGTGCGCCGGTATTCTACCGAAGCTGCGTCAAACCACCGTCCCTTCGGGCACGACCGTGTCCTTCGGGACGATGATGATCCCGTCGCGAATGTGCCAGCACGGCCCGTCCGCGTGTTCGGCCTTGGCTTCGTTCACGAGACGCACGTTGGCCCCCACCCGCGCATTCTTGTCGATGATCGCGTTTTCGATCACCGAGTTGTCTCCGATCCCGATCGCCGGCTTGCCGCTCGCCGGATCAGGCGTCGTCTTCTCGTAGAAGTCCGCGCCGAGGATGAGACTGTTCCTTATGACGCAGCCGCGGCCGACCCGGCTCCTGATGCCGATGAGCGAACGCTCGATCTCCGCGTCGACGATGATCGACCCTTCCGAGACCAGGGCATTGGTCATGCGCGCGCCTTCGATCTTGGTGGCCGCGAGCGCTCTGGCATGGGTGTGCACCGGGGTCCTGACGTCGTAGAAATCGAAGCGGGGCACCGGCTGGCACAGGCCGAGATTCGCCTCGTAGTAAGAGCGGATCGTCCCCACGTCCTCCCAGTAGCCGGTGTGGACGTGCGACTGGACCTTCAGGTTCCCGATGGATCCCGGAATGATGTGTTTACCGAAGTCCATCGACGCGTCGAGGGCGAGCGTTTGCTCGAGCGCGGCCCGCTTGAAGATGTAGATCCCCATCGACGCCATGAAGCCTTCGCCGCCGCCGGGAAGCTCCGACCGGAGGCCCTCGACCTCGTCCGGGTGAGGCTTCTCGTGGAAGTGAACGATGCGGCCGGTTGCATCGACCTTCAAGATCCCGAAGCCGGGGGCGTCCTTCGCGTCGACCGGGGTCACGCCGACCGTGATGTCGGCGTCGGCGGCCAGATGCGTCTCGCGCATCTTCCGGTAGTCCATCTGGTAGAGCTGGTCGCCGGAGAGGATGAGCACGTCATCGAAATCATGGTGCCGGATGTGGCGGTTGGCGCGCCGCACCGCGTCGGCGGTGCCGAGGAACCACTCCTGCTCGTCTTCGGTCTGTTCGGCGGCGATGACCGACACGAAGGCATCGGTGAAGGGATCGAAGCGATAGGTCTGCGCTATGTGTTTGTTGAGGCTCTCGGACAGGTACTGCGTCAATACGATGATCCGCCGGAGATGCGAGTTGAGGCAGTTGGAGATGGGGATGTCGATCAGGCGGTACTTGCCGCCGATCGGGACCGCGGGCTTCGACCGGTGCGCGGTCAAGGGAAAAAGGCGAGTTCCGCGTCCGCCGCCCAGGATGACGGCCAGGACTTCCTTCATGGTCGCTTCCTTGCATGGATGAGGGCCCGGACTTCGTCGTTTCTCGGGTTGATGAAGTCGAGCCGGATCCGATTGTCGTCGGTGAGGGTGATCTTCGCGGGGAACGAGGAGCCCGAAAGCATGTAGCCCTCGGGCAGGATCACCGCATTATGGGGTCGTCCGAAGGAGCGATCCCACACCAGCAGGTCGCCATCCAGTCGGTACCGGGCCGGATCGGTATAGGTCTCGCGGATGCGGATCCGTGTGGTCGTCCCTTCGGCCACCGCGGGAAACCGAACCACCGCGACTTCGCTGTCGGCCTTCACGGGTTCGCCGATATCGACCTTCGCCCGAGTGATCGCGTCGCCCCGCAGGGTTTCGACCAGGAGCGGCTCACCGGTATCGAGGTTCACCGCACTCGGGTTGGACACCTTGCTCCCCGCGCGAACCACGTTCAGGTAGGTCGACCGAGAAACCTCGCGGATGGTCACGTCGTGATACAGCTCGAACGAATGGGACTCCGGGGCCTTGAGGAAGTAGACGATTTCGCGATCCTGCCGCGCGCGTTCGGAGAAAGCCGGATCCTGAGGCGTGCCGACCGGAGAGGGAGATGCGGTCTGCGTGGCCGACTGGGCCGCCGTCTGGACGAGAACGAGACCGATCCATGGAAGCAGGCTCATCGGATCTTCCTCGCCTTGACCACATACGAGACCGCGTCCGGCCCGATGTTCATGAAGCTCAGGCGGACTCGCGCAGGAGCGGCCGGGGCGCCCGGCGACGCAGGCTCGGTGACAACCTGCGAGGGGTAATTGCAGGCGACCACCTCGTACCCCGGCGGCAGCACGACGGAGTTTCGCTTGATCCCAAGCGACCGCGAGAAGACCAGCAGCCCCGTTTTCTCCTCGACGAAGTAGCTTTTCTCATCCTTGTAGGTCTTGTGGATGAGCAGCCGGATCTCACCCTCTTTCGGCACGGGACGGGGCAGGTCGATCTGGATGTAGCGGGTGTCGGGGTCGGCGCTGGCGTAGCCGTTCGCCCGCGCCTCGACGCCTGAAACCTCGACAAACCTGAGGGCCCGGCCACTCGCGGGATCGGTCACACTCTCGTTGCTCGCGGCGCTGCCCTTGCGGATCGCGTTCCAGAAGTGTTTCGCTCCAGGCGTCGTGGCGGTCACCTCGTAGAGGATGCGGAAACTCGCCGACGCGGGATCGAGGAGTTCGTAGCGGGTGTAGTCGTCGGCCTGGGTCTGACGCCCAGCCGCCGGAAGCTCCGTTTGCGTATGGCCCATAGACGCCGCGAGAGCGATGAACGCCGCGGTTGAAACCTGAAAAACGGTCCGCGTCATCGGGGTCATGATGGCTCTGCGGAGGAGTATAGACGGGCGTTCCGGCCCGCCGACCGTGCGGCGTGAACTGCTAGCCTTCGCCCTTCATGCCCGTGCCCGAACCTTTGACGCCGCTCGTCCGCTTTCTCACCGGCATCTCCTACATTCCGGGAGGCGCCCTGTTTCTCGTCCGCAATCCCCGACTTTGGCCGGTGGCAGTGTCCCCGCTCATCATCGCGGCGGGCCTTCTGGTCATCGGGATCTTCTCCGGGGCCTTCTGGGCCGGCCGGATCGAACAGGCCTTCTTTGGCGGCTACCTCCGCACGGTTCCGCCGTGGCTTTCCTTCGTTGTGGTCACCGGACTCTGGGCCGGGAGTCTCGCGGCGGGCGCGATCCTGGCCCTCGCCATCGCGTTCGCCCTGGTGGGCCCGCTCTTCGAGAAGCTCTCACAGCGGGTGGAAGAGGTATCGGGCCGCACTCCCCAGGGCTCGAAAGGACTGCGGTGGGAGATCATCCAGTCTCTCAAGACCGCCGCGTACTTCGCCATGGGCGCCCCGGTCGCCATTGCGCTGGGATTGATTCCGTTTCTCGGACCTCTCCTGGCCCTTGGCTTCACCGGTCATCGTGTCGCGTTTCAGAACACCGATGCTGTCCTGCTCCGGCGCGGGATGGACTTCACGCAACGACACGAGTTCCATCACCGGTTCCGACCCGAGACCTTGGGTTTCGGCGTCGCATCGGTGCTGCTGTTCCCGCTGATGAATGTCTTCGCGGTTCCGATCTTCGTGGTCGCGGCCACCCGGCTCGTGAACGACCTCGAAGAGTACCGGGCCCCACCCCCGCGCATCTCAGCGCCGGATGCGGAACGTCAGGGTAATGGTCACGAGGAAGTCGCTCCGGACCCCGTTCAGTAGCAGCGGTTCATAACGCCGGCTTCGTACCGAGGCCAGGGCAGCTTCGTCGAAAAGACGATGGCTCTCGATGACCCGCACGTCGACAACACGGCCGTCCTCGCCGACGTGGGCCTCGAGAATCACCTGACCCGAAACCCCCGCGACCTGAGCCACGGGCGGATACTGCGGCGGGCGTGAGTCGATCAGTTTCGGCTCCCGGATCAGGCCTCCGATCCGAGGTGTTTCGGGCGCCCTGGTTGGCCCCGGCAGTGGACTTCCGCCGCAAAGCGCTCCCAGCGCGCAGTCCACGTCGATGTCGTCGCGCGTCCCTCCCGGGCGTCCGTCCCCGGCGCCCATCGAGCCCGGCATCATCGCGAGGTCCGGGTCGGGGACGCCGCTCGTACTGATCAGAGAGGGCGTGTCCCTGGGAGCGGCGAGTTCCGCGACCGCGGCCGGCGCGGCGGGTTGCGCGGCGCCCGGCCGGGGGCCCCGCTGGGGTGGGGATGTAGGGGCTGGAAGCATCACTGTGATCGGGTTGACGAGCGGCGCCTGAAACTTGTTGGCGGTCTCGGGCGGCGCGGTTGTCGTCAAGAGAGGAACGAGCACGAGAGCGCCGATCCCCGCGCCATGGATGAAGAGGGAGAGCGACGCTCCCGAGGCGGGCTTTGACGGAAACGAAGGGCTCGAACCTCGCAGATCGAGGGAGAGTGTCGACATGGCGGCCTCCTCGCGATTCAGGGCGACCGGCGGTGCGCCGGACCTTCTCAACCCAAGACGCCCGACCGGGCGGACT
>JANNJB010000065.1:0-19531 GCA_031405615.1 Vicinamibacteria bacterium
GCCGCGGTCGGTCAGCAGGCCGCTCGCAAACGGCGAGCCGTTGATGATTCCGATTCCCCGAATGGCCGCAACCCGCAGCAGGTCGAGGAGTCGGGTGTCGTTGAGGCAGTAGTGGTTGTGGACGAGCGCGGCCTGCACATCGCATTCCCCGAAGATGCGATGCCACAGGTCCATCGGGTGAATGCCGAAACTGACGGCGCCGACCCGGCCCTCCCGCCGCAGTTCCGAAAGCGCTTCGATCCCCTCGCGAAGGGCCCATTCCACATGGCGCCGACCCTCGTACTCGATGTCGTGGATGTGCACAATATCGAAGTAGTCGACCCCCAGCCGACGGCCGCTTTCGTCGAGCGAAGCGCGGATCCGGTCGCGCGAGTAGTCGAAGGTGTCCTCGCCATAGCTTGTGGGACTCGTGTACTTCCCCACCTTGGTCGAGAGATAGAAACGGTCGCGGGGCACGCCACGAAGCGCGCGGCCGAGCACGGTCTCGGCGCGCGTGCCTCCGTACGCCGGCGCCACGTCGAAGTAGTTGATGCCGAGGTCCATGGCAGTGTGGACCGCGGCAATGCCTTCGGCCTCGTTGACTTCGCGGAAGACCCCGCCCAGGGAAGAGGCTCCAAAACTCAAGGAGGAGACATTCATCCCCGTGCGGCCGAGTGGCCGGTACTGGAGACCGGCGCTCGTTTGCTGCGCGACTTCGCTTGCCGTATTCATGGGCGGTCCGGGCCTCCCGGATCCCCTGAGCCGAGATCAACTTGAACCTTCAGGGCGCCGCCCCGCCCCGACGCGAGTTCCAGCGCCTCACGCACCCGAGCCAGCGGCAACACGTGGGTGATCAGGGGCTTCAGGTTCAGCCGTCCGGAAGCCACGAGGCGCATTGCCTGTTCCCATACGTTTCCGTAACGGAACGAGCCCACGAACTGGAGTTCCTTCACAAGCAACTGGGTCAGCGGAAGAGGCGTCCGCGGCTCCGAGGGCGAACCCACCTGAACGATCGTCGCGCCGCGCCGCGCCAGTTCGAAGGCCTGAGCCACCGCCGCCGAGGCGCCCGAGGCTTCGAACAAGGCCTCGAAACCATCGTCGACGAGGGCTCCACCCGCTCCCGCTTCGTGGGTCGCGGGATCGAACACCGCGTCCGCGCCCAGCGCGAGGGCGAACTTGCGGCGCTCGGGGTCGGGGTCACTGAGGGCCACGGTGGTGGCGCCGAACGCGCGCGCAGTGAGTGCGATCAGGAGGCCGATCGGGCCGCCTCCGCACACGAGCACGCGGCGAGAGGCGACGGAGCCGGCGCGGTGAAGGGCCTGCAGCGCCACCGCCAGAGGCTCCATGAGCGCGCCGATACCATCGTCCATCGAAGGCGGCATGACGTAACACTGCTCCGCCCCCACTCTCAGGTACTCGGCCAGGCCGCCGTCGGTCGGTGGCCGCGTGCTGGCGCTTCCGAGCATCCGGATGTAACGGCACAGATTTCCTCGGCCCGCGCGACAGTAGTCGCACTGACCGCACTGCCTTGAGGGATTCACGACCACGCGGTCGCCCAGGCTCGGCCGAAGGACCCCCTCCGCCACGGCCGCCACCTCGCCGCACAACTCATGGCCCAGCACGAAAGGCGCCGAGGCCACGAAGGCTCCCACCCGCCCATCCTCATAGTAGTGAACGTCGGTGCCGCACAGGCCGACCCGACGAACCCGGACGAGGACCGTTCCCGCCTCGAGCTCCGGCCGTGAGCGATTCTCAACGCGCAGATCCCGCGGGCCATGTAAGACTGCCGCCAGCATGTGACTCACGCGCCCTCCTCGGTTAGCGCGACGCCATAGAAGCGCGCACAGTTGCCGCCCAGTATGCCGTCTCGCTCGGACGGTGCAAGGTCACGCACGAAGTCGGTCACGACGCCCATCGTGGTGGCGTAGTCCGCGGCCAGCGTGCAGACCGGCCAGTCGGAACCGATCATCAGTCGGTCCACGCCGAACGCCTCGAGCACAACATCGAGAGCGGGCCGGAATTCGTCAGGCCGCCATGCGCTCCAGTCGGCCTCCGTGACGAGGCCGGAGAGTTTGCAGTGAACGTTCGGTCGCTCGGCAAGACGATGGAGGTCTTGTTTCCAAAGGGACCTCGAAACGTCGCCGAAGCCAGGCTTCGCGATGTGATCGAGAACGAACGGCTGGTTGTTGAATTCATCCACGAGGCGGATCGCCGCCTTGAGGTGCGGGGGACGCAGCAGCAGGTCGTAGGTGAGCCCGGCGGGCCCAAGGCACGCGATGCCACGACGGAATTCGGGGCGCAGCATGAAGTCTTCATCGGGTTCATCGTGGACAACATGTCGTACCCCGACGAGCTTTGGGTTCGCGCGGCGTCTTTCGAGCTGCGCCCCAAGGTCGGGCGAGCGCAGGTCCACCCAGCCCACCACACCGTGGATGAAGGCGTTCTGATCAGCGAGAGCGAGCAGCCATTCGGTCTCCTCGACACTCTGGCGGGCCTGCACCGCGATCGTCCCCTCGATACCCGTCGCTTGAAGCAGTGGAGCCAGGTCTTCGGGAAGATAGTCCCGCCGCAGTGCCTCCATCGCGTCGGTCATCCAGACGTGCTGCGCCGGGTCGTAGCGCCAGAAGTGTTGATGGGCGTCGAGTCGCATCGAGCGGGGCATTGGCGGCGACCTCAGGCGCTCGGCGGATGTGGGGTGACGCGGGCGGCCCCGAAACCGGAGCCGCCCACGCGCCCGAAGACCTCGCTAGTTGAAGTTATAACGAGCCGAAAGCCGGAACGTCCGAACGCCGGTCTGACTGAGCGCGCTGGTCGAGGCCGGGCTGAACGTGCCGGTCGTGGCCCCCACATCGGTCGGGGACCAGGTTCCACCGGGATTGGACTGGAACGTGAGATACGAGAAGCCGGTGACGTTGAAAGCGTCGATGAAGAGGCCGAGTTCGTGGCGGCCGTTGATCTTGAAGAGCTTCTCGAGCCGGAGGTCGACGTTGTTGATCGCCTGGTCGCGGCGATCACCCCGCGGCTCGACCCAGATCGTCTGGCTCGCGGTCGACACACCGTTCGCGGCCGCCCAAGCCGCAGGAGGCGCAACCGTGACGGTGCGGTTCCAGGGGGCGCCGCTCGTGTAGAAGAAGTTGTAGGACAAACGCACTTTCTGCGGCATCATCACGCTGCCCCACAGCTTGACCACGACCGGACGGTCGAACGGCTCGCGCGATTCGCCCCGGTTGACCGCGTAGTTCGGGGTCTGGAACTGTCCGAGACCGTTGTTGTTTCCCCAGACCTCATAGTCGCCGTAGTTCTTCGAGAAGACGACCGATCCGCCCACCATGTAGCGACCGTTCCAACGCTTGTTGGTTGTCAGTTCGAGCGCCTGATAGCGGGCCTTGGCGTCGATGTTGGTAACTCTTGTAAACGAGGCAGGGGCGTTAGTCTTCTGGAAGAAGACCGTGGTCGGTGTAGCCGGGAAGCTGGCGCCGGCGGTCGGGACGGTGGTGGTGAAGGGAACCCAGAAGCCCGAACTCAGATCGCTCCAGTATTTCCCCGTGCCAAGGTCATAGAGAAGCGAAGTCATGAGGTTCTTTCGATCGCGGTAAACGCCCGCCACGCCCACATTGAAACTTCCGAGATCGCGCTCGAGTCCGACACGGTACTCGAGCACGTAAGGCGTCTTGAGGTCCGGGTCCACGTTCTGATGCCAGGTGGTGCCTTGCAACGCGAGTGGGCTCGCGGTGTTGGCCTGGACGTAGCGGTCGGCGCCGGGGAGGTCCGGCCGGCCGTTGCCGTTGAGATCGAACCAGTTCATGGGGAAGCTGGCCTGTCCGCTGGGCACGCCGAAGTTGATATGCCAGCCGAGCAGTCGCTCCTGGTAGCTCGAAGCGCTTGCCTTCAGGATGGTTTTTCGGTCACCCGTCAGGTCATAGACTGCACCCACCTGGCCAGAGAAGCCACTCCAGGGGAGACGGTCTTTCTTGCCGGCGGAGTTGAGGGGGCCGAAAGGATTGATGCCAAAGCGCGGCACGAAGACGGCCTGGCCGATGGCCTGGGCGAGCGGGTCGGCGGCGGGCTTGGTGACGTCGTTGATTTGGGACGAGGTCGAGTCGTAGCGCAGACCGAGATTCAGGGTGAGCCGGCTGTTCACGCGCCACACGTCCGATGCGAAGGCGCCACCCCGCGCGAAGAGACTGGGCACGCCGCTGCCAAGTTCCGCGGTGGAGGCGGTGGTAAAGGTCAAGAGACCGTCGCCCCGGACCGGGTCGGGACCGGTGAGGCCGAGCAGTCCGCGGTAGTAGTAGATGTTGTCGCGATACGTGCGCCACTCGCTGATCGAATTCTCGCTCGAGAAGTAGAAACCGCCGTTGAGTTTCTGGTACTCGACCCCGGCCTTGAGCTCGTGGGAGCCGCCCCAGTTGTCCTTGAAGTGGGTGATCGCCAGCGAGCCGTTGTAGTTGCGCTTGTCGGTGCCGTCGCGTCCGCCGCTCCAGCGTCCGTACTGATAGCCGCTGAACTCGTCGAAAAAGGCCGGACTCGCCTCCGTCCCGGGCTGGGAACGGCCATCGTAGTTGAAGCGCCAGATCCCGAAGCGCGCATCGAGGAGCGTTCGTGGGGAGGCTGTCCAGGTGAGCTGGCTCGAGCCGGTGTGCTGTTTGGCCGCCCAGTGCCTGGTGGCCTCGAGCGACCGGCGAGGCGGCGCCCCGGCGAGCTCCTGCTGAGCGTCGCCGGCCGAGTAGGTGTAGCTGCCGAACCAGCGGACCTTCGGTGTGACCTGGGCCGTGAGCTTGCCGAAGTACCATTTCTGGTCGAGCGGCGCCGCGTAATTCTGGAGCTGCTTTCCGTTAATCGTGGTCGGGACGAAGGTGCCGGCCTTCTCGTCCTTGAAAAGACGATAGTTCGCGACGAACCACACCCGGTCCTTGAGGACGGGACCCGAAACACGCAGGGACAGGTCGCGCTCGTACTCGGCGAGACTCGGCTGTCCGATGCGCAGAGTGTTCGAGTGTTCGAGGGGCAGGAGGATCTGCGAGAGTCCGCGATTCGTGAAGTAGTACGAGGCCATGCCCTGGAACTTGTTGCTCCCGGTGCGGGTCACGAGGTTCAAGGTGCCGCCGATCGCGGCGTAGTTCTCCATCGGGTTGGCGGTGGTGATGAACTCGATTTCCTCGATCGAGTCCCAGCTCACGTTGGCCTCCGAGTACCCCTGGTCCGGGGCCTGCACGTTGGCGCCGTCGACCATGTAGTTCGTCTCATTGCGCCTCGATCCGGAAGACGTGCGCTCGACCACACCGGGAGCCAGTTGCGTGGGGCCGAGGATGGCGTCGCGCCGCAGGGGCATCTGGTCGATCACCTCGCTCGTGAGGGTCTGCACGTTCTTCACCTGCTGGGTGTCGATCACCGGCGTTTCCGCCTCGACCGTGATCGCCTCAGAGGTTCCACCGGGTTCGATGGTGGCGTCGATCACCAGCACCTTGCCAACGTCAAGCACGATGCCGGTGAGCTCGCGAGTCTTGAAGCCGTCCATGGTGACACGCACGGTGTAGACGCCGCGTGGCAGCCGTGTCGCGCGATAACGGCCGTCGGCGCTGCTGACGACAACCGCGGTCTGGATCAGTGCGGGACTTGAAACCGCCACGGTCGCGCCGGGCACGGCGAGCCCCTGACTGTCCAGGACTCTTCCCTCGATCGTACCGTCGATCCGTGACTGCGCCGTGCTCAAGCTGGCCATCAAAACGGCCGCAAGACCAAGGCGCCAAGATTTCGTGAACCTCATAAACGTACCCTCCGTCTGGTCGGACTCGATCGTCCGGAAAAAGGTCTCTACAGCAGACATCTGCTGTATACAGAACTGAATGTAACGAGAGGATCGCAGGAGAGTCACAAGAATGAAATAGTGATTCTTGACCAATGCATATCATTTATTGACCTCCCGGATCGTGGCTGGGCGCTTGGTCGATCAGGAATGGATATCAATCAGGCGTTTTCAACACAGATCTTGAATCGTGCGTTTAGAATCCATCGCGATTCGTGACCTGGACAGAGAGGGATTGAGCGTTTGGACCAGAAGGAGCGGGAACGATCGCAACCGGCGTTCTTTTCACGTCAGGTGAAGTACGTCCGCTCGTTCTATCTCGACCTCGCACCGCCCGCGAAGGCATCCCTGGCCGTCGTCTGCGGCGGCTTCGAGCGGTGTCATCCCGACTACCTCATCGACCGGGCGAACTTCCCGTACCTCGGTCTCGAGTTTGTCGCCTCGGGCCAGGGCAGTCTTCAACTCGCCGGGCAGGACGTTGCGCTCCGACCCGGCCTGGTGTTCTGTTACGGGCCGGGCGTCCCCCACCGGATCGCTGCCGATCGCGCTGATCCGCCAAGCAAGTATTTCGTGGACTTCGTCGGCGTCGATGCGGCCCGCATGCTGCTCGATTGCCGGCTCTCCCCGGGCGTTTGGTGCCATGTGGACAGTCCGGGCGACATCCAGCGAGCATTCGACGACCTGGTGCACGACGGCTCGCGGGGCGGGGCCATGGCGAATGAACTTGCCAGCGCGCGTCTCCACTACCTGATGTTGCGAATCGCCGCGGCGCTCTCGCCTGCTCACGAGGATCACACGGCTGCGTTCTCGACCTATCTGCGCTGCCGGCAACACATCGAGGAACACCACGTCCGGCTGACCCAACTCAGCGAGACCGCGCGCGAGTGTCACGTAAGCGAGGCCTATCTCTGCCGGCTGTTTCAACGCTATGACCGCCAGACGCCCTACGAGTTGCTGACCCGGCTTCGGATGAACCGGGCGGCGAAGCTCCTGGAAGATCCGAGTCACACCGTGAAGCAGGTCGCGGCCGAGCTTCTCTTCCGGGACGCGTTCCATTTTTCGCGTTCCTTCAAAAACGTGTTCGGCGTCTCACCGAGAAGTTTTCGCGAGACCTTCGACGATTCCCGTCTGTCGCTCCCGCAGAAACCCGGGACGCAACCAAGCGAAATCCGAAATGGAGAAGAGCTATGACCCTTAACCTGCGAGCCGCACTGTGGCTGACCATCGCCAGCGTACCCGCCGCTACAGGCGCCGACGCGCCGCCTCTCGCCCAGTGGCGCTTTGAGACCGGCGACTCGGTGGCAGGGGCCCATAAGCTGGTCGAGGGCGTGTCCGGCCGTGCCCTGCGCCTTGACGGCTACACCACGCGCGTCGTCCAAAAGGCCGCCGCGGCGCCGCAGCTCGTTTCGAACTTCAGCGTGGATGGGTGGGTGGCCCTCGCTGCCTATCCCTGGAACTGGTGCCCGATTGTGGCTCAGGAGAAGGACGGCGACGCCGGCTATTTCTTCGGGGTCGGGCCGCGGGGCGAACTCGGCCTGCGTCTCGCGGTGGGCGGGCGGTGGGTTTCGGTCGAGTCGGCAAAGCCCCTCCCCCTCCGCCGCTTCACTCACGTCGCCGCGGTCTTTCGCCAGAACGATGGCGTGCGCCTGTACGTGGACGGGGTCGAGGCGGCGCATCTCGAAACACGCGGTGCGCTCAAGACCGCTCCGGAGCAGGACCTCGTGCTCGGAGCGAACCGAACGAAGGTCCTGCCCTCCCATCCCGTACCTCCGGCCGAAGGAACCCGGCCGTCGTGGTTCTCGCTCGACGGCATCCTCGACGAGGTCCGACTGTTCGATCGAGCGCTCGCCCCCGAGGAGATCGTGCGCGAGGCTCGGCGGCCCCAGGCCTCGCTGACCCCCGACCTGCCTCCGCGCGTTCTGCCCTCGGGCCCGCCGGGGCCGGGGCGCTTCGGCGCCTACTACA
This sequence comes from Vicinamibacteria bacterium, assembly GCA_031405615.1. Lineage (GTDB taxonomy): Bacteria > Acidobacteriota > Vicinamibacteria > Fen-336 > JAGNNV01 > JAGNNV01. The sequence continues at coordinate 7,751 of JANNJB010000065.1, forward strand.
CGAACCTGCGCTACTACGAAGACTGGGATGCGCTCTGGCCCGTCTCCGATCACCCCGACATCGTGGTCCAGTTCGACGGCTCACCGGTGCGGGTCGTCTTCTGGCGCGGCCTGCGTTACTCGCCCGCGTGGGTAACCGAAAACGGCCTTTGGCTTGCCGATCAGAGCATGGAGAGCGGCAACCACGAGGGCTGCGTCGAGCACATGCAGGACATTCACACGAAGTACTCTTCGGTTCGCATCGTCGAGAGCACGCCCGCGCGCGTGGTGGTGCATTGGCGCTACGCGCCGGTGAGCGGACACGACAACAACTGGATCGCGAACGAGCGCAGCGGTTTCGCGTGGTGGGTGGACGAGTACTACACCTTCCTGCCCGACGGCACGGGCGTGCGAAAGGTCCGTTGGCGCCGGCCCGAGGCCTCCCTCGCGTTCCCGTGGCTCCAGATCCAGGAGACGAGCGTCCTCGCGCATCCGGGTCAAAACGCCAAAGACGTGCTGCGTAACGACGCGCTTACATATGTGGATCTCGACGGTCGCAGCGCCACCTACTCCTGGCCCGACGACAAGAGCGTCAACACCCGCGACCGGCGCAACATGGCGGTCGACCCGAGCATGGTGAAAGACCTCAAGCCCGAGACGCCGGTCATCCAGGTGGTGAACATGCGTTCGCAGGCGCGGCCGTTCGTCATCTACGAACCGGGCACCAAGCCGCGCGTCTACGTCGGGCGGGTGCGCGATGAGGTGACGAACTTCCCGGCCTACAACCACTGGCCGGAGAGCCTGGTGAGCTCGGACGGCCGCTTCGTTCAGGCCGCGGACCGAACCACCAGCTGGTCGATCTCGCAAAACTACCCGCCCGAACACGATGAGGGAAATGGGTACTCGTGGGTGGCGCTACTCTACGGCGCGACCTTCGGCGAACCGACATCCCTTGTACCTCTGGCGCGCTCGTGGAACCGACCACCTGAACTGCAGGTCCGCTCCGGCGCGGCCGAGAGTCGTGGTTACGACATCGGGCAGAGGGCGTATACGCTGCGCTGCGCTGCGAGCGGCGGCTGCTCCGACCTGGCGCTCGAGATCGCGGCGAGCGTGGAACGGCCGCTCGTAAACGCTCTCCTGGTGATCGAGGGCTTCGGCGACGGAGCCGCCACCGTCTCGGTCAACGGTCAAAGGCTCGACGAGAGCGCCAGCTTACGGCTGGGGCGGAGGCGAACGATGCAGGGCACGGACCTGATCGTCTGGCTCGAACGGGCCGCGACCGAAAGGGTCGAGGTTCGCATCTCCGGCGCAAGTCCCGCACGCTGAGGTTGTGTTCCCGTCAAAGATTCTCATCCTATGAGTAGAATGAGAGGAGAAAGTGAGATTCCCGGAATGGCCCGACTTCAACCCGTCCTGAACCGATCAGAAGAAGCGCTCGTCTCCCAGATGGCCGAGTTGACCCGAGCGAAGAAGACCGAAGTGATCAAGAACGCGCTCACGGTGTACCACTGGTTCCTGAAGCAGAGCGTGGCGGGCGCTTCTGTTGTGGCGCGCAAGCCCTCGGGAGAAGAAGCCACCCTCCACACCCCAGAACTGGCGCTTCTGGAGGGGCAGGGAGTTCGCCTCTCACCGGCGGAGTTGAAGCGCCTTGCCACTCAGCTCGCTGGCGCTCGCGATCCCAAGGCTGCCGCGCAGGTCCGGGAGAGGATCACTCGCGGCTTCTACGGGATCTGAGCCAATGCCGCGGGTCCGAAGACGCGGCATTCCGCCGGCGCTGTTTCAGCATCTCCTTGATCGGATCGCGGGACGCAAGATAGGCGCGGAGCAACTCGAATTGATGGCGGCATGGCTCGATCGCGAGCCAGAGGTCCCTGAGGGCGAATGGTACAAGCGCTTCCCGGGGTTGATCGTCTGCGGCGAAGGGGAACTCGTGAGACCTTCCTGATTCCCGGTCAGATCCCAAAAGGGAAACCAGTCTCTTAGTCCGGAGTAGGAAGGTCTCGGAGACTGGGACCTGAGTCGGTCAGTTCGAGCGCGTTCACCAGCTTCTCCGTGTTCTGGTAGTGAACGTTGTCGTGGCCGGTGCCGTGGACGAGGAGCAGATTGCTTTGAAGTTTGCCCGCGAACGTGATTTGCGAGCCGGCCTGCTCTGCTTGGCAGTCGCATGGTCATCGAGCGCCGCGACTCATGATCTGCTTGAGTTCCTCGGTCCAGTTCAGCACCAGGCTGAGACTGATCCCCGGGGTTTCCCGCCGCAGCATGATGAATCCGCCGTCGCGGGTGCGGTCGTAGTTCGCGCTGGTGAGGCCCAGGCCGAAGTCGTACTCGTCCCTGAACAGGGCCGCCGGCTTTCCGATCACGGGCTCGTTCTTCGAGCCATCGAAGGGAACGCCGATGATGTTCTGGCCGTCCCGGTAGGAGATCTCGCGCCCGTCGGGCCGCCACTGGGGCTGGCCGCCGAACCCGGACGACACAGGCCACTTTCGATCCGCGGCCGGAAAGCGCCGGATCTGGATCTCGAACCGGCCTGATTCATTCGTGGCGTAGACGATCCATTTGCCGTCGGGTGAAAGTTGACCACCGCCTTCATAGGCGGGAGTGGCGACGATCGGTTTCGGTTCGAAGGCTCCGGTCCGCGAGATAAGCACCACGTCGCCGGAAGTCTCGGACGCGACCCGCACGGCGAGGAACGAATCCGGATCGGGGCCGGGGCCCGAGGGGTAGTCGTTGGTGACTCCTCCCGGCACCTGGCCTTCCTGCCCGGTGCCATCGGTGGTCTTCCACGACGGAGTGTTGTAGCGCCGGAAGAAAGCGGCCGTTCCGTCCCGGTTCCAGATCGGCCAGCCCGTGCCCGGAGCTTCGGGACTCAGTCGTGACATGGAACGGCGCTCCAGATCGAAGGCCTCCACCCGGAGGCCGGAAACCTCCACCATGATCCGACGACCGTCGGGTGACACGCGCGGGTTCGTGTAGCGGGCGCTTGGGAAAGGCAGATACTGGGCCGCCCCTTCTCGTCCGACCAGATCGACGCGCGTAGCCTGATACCGGCTGCGGACGAAGATCAGATCACCGTTTGCCGAGAGGCTCGCCTGAACCGCGCCGGAGCCGGTCGCTCCGAGTTCGCCCTTGGGCATCAAGACGACGGCCGTCCCGGGCATCGTCAAGGAAACGGAATCGAAGGCGCTGGCCACCAAGGCGCCGTCGCGCGAGAACAGCAGGTGCCCCGTTGTGGAGAAGAGAGGCGTATTTGCGTTTTCCAGCACAACCGTGCGCGTACCCCCATCGAGAGACAGAGCCTCGATTCTTTCGCTTCCGTCGTCCGAGGTCAGACTGACGAACAGAAGCCGGCCGTCCGGCAGGAAGATCTGATTGGCGAGGGCCACCTCTCGCCTCGCCGGATCTGGCTTTGCCAGCAGTCGCAGGGGGCCCCCGCCCGAGGGAGCGAGCCAGAGCGCGTTGTTGCGGGAGAAGACGATGCCGGGCTTTCCCCATGCGAGCGACCCCAGAAGGTCTGTGTCCTCGGCGACGACCTTCCGCTGCTGGTCCGCCAGGCTGAAGGTCACCAGCGTCCCACGGGTGCTCTGGTAGAGCACGCTCTGGCTGTCAGGTGAGAAGGCGACGCCGTTGATGCCGGTGGGGTCGGTGATTTCGAAGGCCTCGTCGCTCGAGAGAGGCCGCACGAACACCCGACGCGAACCCAGGATCACCCCGATCATGGCCACCGCCCGTCCGTCCGGTGAAATCGCGAAGCCCGAGGTCAGATTGGGGAGCGGCTCCATCTCGGTGGGGAACGCGAGATCGAGGTGGGTGGGCGCGACCGCCTTGGGCTGGGTTCGCGACCACAGCGCCATGGCTGCGATGCTGGCGACAAAAGTGAGGGCGGCTACCACGATCAGGACCACCCGATTGCGGGGACCTGCGGGTGTTGCGAGGGTCACCCGGCGCTGATCGGTCGCGGCGCCCCCGCGCGCCGTTTTCGAGAGGGCCACGCGGGCCTCACCGATATCGCGCAGCCGGTCTTTGGTATCGCGCTGAAGGCACCGCAGGAGGAGGGTGCGGACCTCGTCCGGCGCGCCCCCGGGCAAGGAGCTCCAGTCGGGATCACGAGTGAGGACCGCCGCGAGGGTATCGCTCACCGTTTCGCCCCCAAAGAGGCGGGTCCCGCTGAGCATTTCGAACACAACCACGCCGAACGACCAGATGTCCGTCCGCTTGTCCACCGTTTTCCCGCGTGCCTGCTCCGGACTCATGTAGGCCGCGGTTCCCATGATCATCCCGGCTTCGGTCATGTGGCGGGACATCGTGGGGGAATGGGAGAGCTTTGAGCTGGTCGAAGACGAAGCGGGGTCGCCTTCGCGGGCCTTTGCAAGACCGAAGTCGAGAATCTTCACCTTGCCGTCAGGCGTCACCTTGATGTTCGCGGGCTTCAAATCCCGATGGATGATCCCGTGCTCGTGCGCTTCCTCGAGACCGTCCGCGAGCTGCTTCGCGATGGCGATCGACTCGTCTATGGGAATGGCGGCGCGCTTCAGTCGTTCGGCGAGATCTTCGCCAAGGACGAGTTCCATCACCAGAGCGATGGTTGGTCCCGCCCCGATCTCCTCAATGCCATAAATCGCCGCGATGTTTGGATGATTGAGCGACGCAAGCAGCTTCGCCTCGCGTTCGAATCGGGCGAGGCGTTCCCGGTCCTGCGCCAACTCGGGGGGAAGGACCTTGATCGCCACATCGCGGTCGAGCCTCGCGTCGCGCGCGCGGTACACCTCGCCCATCCCGCCCGCTCCGATGGCCGCGGTGATTTCGTAGGGGCCGAGGCGAGTTCCGGGCGAGAGCGTCATGTCCTTCGGTGAGTCTAGCCGCGCGATGGGTGAGCGTAGGCGAATCGAGCGCGGTTCGAATCCAGTCGCCCCGACTACTTCACACCTCGTGCCCGTCGCTATTGCGAGGGCGGGCGCACCACCGCATCGCTGGCTAGCGCCGGCGTGTGCTTCGGCAGCACGCGCGCCTTGGTCGCCTGTTCGAAATCGTACCCGTATCCAAGCAGCTTCGCCTCGCTGAAGGCCGGACCGAAAAACGAGATGGTGACGGGCAAGCCGTCCTGCGTCATGCCGGCCGGTACGATGAGATCCGGGAAGCCGGTCTGGTTGGCGAAATTCGTCGGCGAGTCGTTTGGAGGCGGCGGGTCGGGAAGAATCAGGGTGGCGGGCCGCGGACTGGTCGGGTACACGATCGCGTCGAGCCGGTGTTTCGTGAAGAGCGCGCGGATCGAGGCCATGGTTGCGGCCAGCGCTTCATTCTTCGCGGCCAGGTACAAAGGATCGTCCAGGTCGAGCGCCATCGACGCGGTGTACTTGAGCGCCACGGCCTTTTCGGGGGCGCGGTACAGCGTCTGCGGATCGTTGGCGCGCGCCACGATGTCGTCGAGCGTCTTGGGATATCCCGGCTTCGTGGTCTTCAGGTAATCCGCAATCTGCGCCTTGAACTCCGCCGCGACGATGAGGTTGTAGATGCCCTGCTTGGCTTGAAGCACGTAGTCCGGATACTTGATGGGATCGATCACCACCGCGCCGAGCTTCTTCAGAGTCAGGATCGCCTGCTCCATCACCGCATCAGTGCCCGCGTCCTTGCCCATGAAGTCGCGGGCGATGCCGATGCGCGCGCCCCTGAGCGAGCCGGTCTTCAGATACTTCGTATAGTCGCGTTCGAATCGGCCTTCGCTCTTCTTCGTCGCCGCGTCGTCGGGATCGACGCCGGTCATGATGCCGAGCGCAAGCGCCACGTCATGGACGCTGCGGGCCATCGGGCCGCCCGTGTCGAAGGTCAGCGCGAGCGGCACGATGCCGGCGCGGCTCAGCAACCCGTGCGTCGGCTTGAGGCCAACGATCCCGTTGAAAGAGGACGGGCCGCGAATGGAGCCACCCGTGTCGGTGCCCAGGCCGACCTGCGCGAAGGCCGAGGCGATGGCGGCTCCCGTGCCGCCGCTCGATCCCGCCGGTCCTCGCATCAGATCGTGCGGGTTCAGCGTCTGGCCGCCGGCCGAGCTGCTGCCGTTAGGGACCGCGCCCGCCTTGAGGATGGCGGGATCGGTGGCGCCAGACACGCTGCCGCCGCTGCCCGCGAACTCGTGAAGGTTCACCTTGGCTACGATCACGGCGCCGGCCTCGCGCAGTTTGCGGACCATGAAGGCATCCCTGGCCGCGAGATGGCCTTCGAGTAATTGCGAGCCCGCGGTGGTCGGCAGGTCGGCGGTATCGAAGTTGTCCTTCAGCACGACGGGGATGCCATGAAACGGCCCGCGCACCTTGCCCGCCTTGCGCTCGGCGTCGCGCGCGCGGGCTTCGTCTCGCGCTCGCGGGTTCAGGGTCAGCACGGCGTTGATCCGCGGCCCCTGCTTGTCGTACGCGTCGATGCGAGCGAGGTAGGCCTCGACCAGCCGCTCGGACGTGAGGGCGCCGCTGCCGAAGGCGGCGTTGAGGTCGGCGATTGTGGCGGTGTCGATGTTCAGGCCGCCCTTCTGAGCCCGGACGCGCGCTGGCGCGTAGGCCGCGGACGCGAGCAGGAGCGTCAATACGAACGCGGTTCGGGGAGCACGGGTCGGCATCGGGTTGTCCTTGTCGAGGGGCACAGTGTAGATCGAGCGGGGATTTCAATGCCTCGGCAACGCGACCAATCCCTCTATTCGGTCAACTCGCCCCGCGCCTCCGAAACGCAGGCCCTCAGTTCGGCCGCGGGCCCGGCGGCAGATTCTTGGCGAGGAAGTTCGTCATCAGATCGTAGAGATGGAGCGACGTTCCCTCCCCCTCGGAGATCCCGTGCGCGCGGTTCGGGTAGGCCATCATCGTGAAGCGCTTGTTGGCGGCCACGAGCGCGTCCACGAGTTTCTCCGTGTTCTGGTAGTGAACGTTGTCGTCGCCCGTGCCGTGGACGATGAGCAGATTGCCCTGAAGTTTGTCGGCGAACGTGATCGGCGAGCCGAGCCTGTAACCCTCGGGATTGTCCTGCGGGCGCGCCATGAAGCGCTCCTGGTAAATGGTGTCGTAGAGGCGTTGATCGGAGACGAAGGCGATCGCGATCCCGGTCTTGTAGAGATCCGGATGCCGGAACATCGCGTTCAAGGTCATCTGCCCGCCGCCGCTCCACCCCCATGAGCCGACGCGTGCGGCGTCTAGATAGGGCCACTCCAGAATCTTTCGCACCGCGGCCGCCTGGTCCTGCGAAGCGAGGATACCGACCTGCTTATAGATCGACTTGCGCCACGCGCGGCCACGCGGCGAAGGCGTGCCGCGATTGTCCATGCTCACAACCACGTAGCCGCTCTGCGCGAGCATCAGGTGCCACATGTAATTGTTGCCGCCCCAGCGGTCGAGCACGGTTTGCGCGGCGGGTTCTCCGTACACATGAACGAGGAGGGGGTAACGCTTGCCTTCCTGCATCACGGGCGGCTTCATGCGCCAGCCGTCGAGTTCGACTCCCTTTTCGATCTCGACCCGGAAGAACTCCACGGGGGCGCGGCGCAGCGCTTCCACCTTGGCGCGCAGGCCTTCGTTGGCCGCGAGTAAGCGTAAACGGGTGTGGCCGGGCAGGCCCACGAGGTCGGTGACCGGCGGCGTCTCGAAGCGGGAGACCGTGTGGATGGCGAACCGCGAGTCGGGAGATATCTGGTAGCTGTGGGTTCCGGGCTCGGTCACCGGCGTCATGCGTTCGGCGGCGCCCTTGCCGTCCACTCGGGCGCGGAACAGATAGCGCCGCGTGGGCTCGGTTGGAGACGCGATGTAATACAGGTAGCCGCCTCGTTCATCGACGCTCAAAAGCTGCATTACGTCCACACCCGCAGGGGTGAGCGGTGTGGGTGAGCCGCCCGCGCGAGGGATCGCATAGGCGCGCCGCCAGCCGTCGCGTTCGCTGAGCCACAGGAACTGGCGTTCGCCATCGAGCCAGTGAAAGTCGTCCTCCACGTCCACCCACGTGTCGTCCCGCTCCGAGTGAACCGTGCGCACAGCACCGGTGGCGGCGTCGGCGAGCATCACGTCGAGCGTGTTCTGAAGGCGATTGAGGCGCTGGAGCATCAGTTCGCCTTTACCCGCCCACTCCATGCGCGCGAGATATTGCTCACGCGGGTCGCCGGGCACCTCCATGAAACGGGGCTCGCCGCCTTCGGCCGAAACCACGCCCACCCGAACCGCCGAGTTCGTCTCGCCGGCCTTGGGATACTGGATCCGAGTGAGGGTCGGGTAGAGCCCTGACGTGTTGTCGATGAGCGTGAACTCTTTGACCAAGGAGGCGTCCACCTGCCAGAAGGCGACGTGGCGACCATCGGGGCTGAACCTGAAACCGTCGCGCAGTCCCAATTCCTCTTCGTAGACCCAGTCGAAGGTGCCGTTGATGAGAGTGGGACTGCCGCCGCGGGTCAGACGCACGACGCGTCCATCGGCGACGTCCTCCACGTAGATGTCGTTTTCGCGCACGTATCCGACGCGACGGCCATCGGGCGTGAACTTCGCGAACATGAGGGTTGAGGGCGCAGCGTCCCCGCCGAGTTTCTTCAAGTCGCCGCTCACAAGGTCCAGCACCCAGTAGTCGCCGCGGCTGTTGATGCGCCAGACGCGCTTGGTGTTCGTGAAGACGAGCAGTCGCTTCCCGTCCGCCGACCAGGAGTAATCGGCGATCTCGAGCGGCGTCGTGGCCCCAGCCGGGGTCAGCCGAGCGAGGGAGACGAGCACCTCGCGGCGGGCGGAGGCGGTGTCGTAGCGGATCAGCTCTCGGGGTCCGCTGGCGCTCGAGGGCGCGGGAGCTTCGAGAGTCGTGTAACTAGCACCACCGTCCAGCCAGCGCGCCGGGCCGAAGCGCTCGGGCTGGAAGTCCTTCGTCTTGAAGATTCGCTCGAGCGTTACAAGGGAGGGATCGCTCGTACTCGCGGCCTGGGCCTCGGCAACGGCGACCACAACGACGGACCCGAGCAGCGCGAGGCCAAGGCCCCTCGCCATCTGGGTCATCCGAGAGGTGAACGAGGGGGCCGCCCTCATCACTGGAACTCCACCACGATGGTCGCGGGCTGGCCTGCCTTGAGGGTCACAGTGCGGCGGTTCGGAGCGTCGCCCGCAGCCAGGGTCGCCGAGGCATCGCGCAGTTTCGCGGTGCGAATGGGACGCGGTACCTCGAGAACGAGGCGCTGCGCCTTTGGAGAAGCGAGCGTCACCTCGACCGAACCGGGTTTCCACTCGAGTTTCTTCACTTCCACCTGTCCGCGGCACAACAGGCCTTCGATCGTTCCCTGCGGCCAGGTCTTGGGCAGCGCCTTGAGGAGCGACACCTTGCCGGGCTCCCCCGTGACGAGCATCCTGATGAGCACCGCGGGCAGACCGCCGCTCACGTCCATGTTGAAGAGGCTTCGGTAATTGTGAGTCGACGCCATGTTGGGCAGCCAGTAGCGGGTGACGAGAGGCACAAATGACCGGTAGGCGAGATCGGCTTCACCGAGGCTCGTCGCCGCTTGACCCAGCTGAACGAGGCCGAACGACATGTAGCCGCCGCTCTTCTGCCAGTCCGTCCAATGCCGTTCGAGCTTGAGCTCGATCACGCGCTTGAAAGCCGCCATGAGCTTCGGATCCGCGGCGATCTCTTCGGGCAGGCCGTCATAGAGCGGGTAGAGGTGCGAGGAGTGACGATGGGCGTGGTTGTCATCGAGGAGCGGCGTCAACCACTCCTTGACCCCGCCCTCGGGGCCCATGATGTAGGGCGGCATCTTCGCGAGCATCTTCTCCCACACCGGCACCTTCTCCTGGTTCCGTCCGAGTTCGCGGGAGAGTGCTATCAGCCGCGTGAGGAGCTCCTTCGCCGCCGCGACGTCCATCGTGGCATTGAAGGTGGCCTGTGACTTGGTGTTCTCGGGAGCGTTCTCGGGCGACTGAGTCGGCGAGAAGATCAGCCGCCCATCCTTCCCTTCGTAGAGGTAGTCCTCGAAGAAGAGGGCCGTCTTTTCCATGAAGGGCATGGCGTGTTCGACCAGAAACTTGCGGTCGCCGGTGTGGAGGTAGTAATCGTAGAAGAAGTGCGCGGCCCAGGGCGCGCCCCCGACCCAGAAGCCGCCGGCGAACCGGGGCGCCAGGGCGTTGTTGAAACCGTTGGTGCTGGTGCGCGAGGGCAAGACGATGCCGCGCGCGCCGAAGATCCGCTCGGCGTTCAGTTCCATCCAGGGCACCAGCGATTCGATGTAGGACGTGTAGGCGAGCATCAGCTCGGGCGTACGGGCCATCAGCAGGCTTGCAATCGCCGACTGCACGTTGCCGTTCTGCGTGTAGTCGCTCGCCCAGGGCGGGTCATAGGTGCCCGCCCAGACGCCCTGCAGATTCGGCGGCAGTTCGCCGATGCTCGAGATGATGTTGTAGCGGCTGGCATCAAACGTCTTCTCGATCAGCGCGGGCAAAACCGCCTCATCCGTGCTCTTCGCGATCAGGTCCTCGCTCGGAAGGGACCGGTCCGCCCCGCCGCCGAGATCGAGCCGGACTCGGCGGAAAAGATCGCCATGGATCTTCGCGTGGCGCTCGAGCAGCGTGTCGTAGGCGGGTGCGAGGGCCGCGAGTCGCGCCTGGGTGCGCTCGTGGTGGGTCTTGTCCTCCTCATAGACCGGAAGAACGTCGATGAGCAACAACACCTCGTCGGCGCCGGTCACCAGGAGGCCGGTGCCGTCCACGCGCGTCGATCCGCCGCGCGTGGTCACGCGCCCAACACCCTCGATCGAGTGGATGCTGCCGGGGTACGCGTTCAGGAACCGGTGACGGTAGGTGAGGTGCTCGCCGCTCGCCACCGCCTTCGCGTCGCGCATGTGTTTGCGGAAGCGTTCGTGACCCGGCTCACGCGAGCGTAACTCCAGCCGCGCGTTCACGGATCCCGGGCGCTCGCCGCGGATCCGCATCACCGCGACGGAGTCGGCGCGGGAGACGAAGAGCGTGCGCACGTAACCGCCGCGTGCATCCTTCCACTCGACGCTTGCCTCTCCGGTCTCGAAGTTCACGCCGCGCCGGTACCCCTCGATGTTGGGATCGCCGTCCATCTTGATTCCGAGTTCGAAGGCGGGCACGAACGGGTCGGGGTATCTGAAGCCGTCCTGACCAGAGAGGTCGAAGGCAAGCTGGCTCGCCTGCTGGTACAGCCCGCGGTCGATCAAACGGCGGATCTCGAAGAGGCGGGGGCCAGTGAGCGGCGGGAGATGCGGCGGACGTTCGGGAAGGAACATGCGCTCGTGGCTGAAGATCACGGTCTCGTCGAGAGGCTGGCTCATCACCACGGCGCCCACGCTGCCGTTGCCGCTCAGAAGGCCGTGTTCCCACGTCGAGCCCGGGCGGGTGCTCACGAACCCACGCTCCGGCGTCTTCAGCCCGATGGCGGATGACGCCTCGCTCGAAGCCGACAACGCCAGGAGCGAAGAAAAAAAGACCGTCGTCAGGACCCGCTGCCGCATGTGCTGTGACCTCCGCGCCTCTGCGCGATATCCGCCCTGAAGAGTGTGAATCACGAGACTGTACACAGTCTCGTATACAGTCGTCAAGGTCGCGATCGGGGCGGTCAATTCACTTGTCAACAACAGGTCGCGATCGGGGCCGCGACCCACCGACGATGCGGCGCACGACATCGATCGTTTGCGCGCCCACGACCCGGCGAACAGCAATCTCTCGGGTTCTCTGTTCGATCTACCTGGACTTCAACCGCACTTGCTCGAGGCCGTCGAGAATGAGGTCGAGACCGAAGTGGAAATCGAGCAAGCCGTCGTGCTTGCCGTCGATCACCTGCAGAGTCATTTCTCGCA
>JANNJB010000066.1:0-7450 GCA_031405615.1 Vicinamibacteria bacterium
CTCGAGTTTGCCGCGATGGTCCCGGCCATCGCGAAGGCCGCCCGTCCCGCCCTTCGCGATCAGCGTGAACGCGCATCCTCTTCAATCGCGCTGACACTCGCCGAGGGCTGCGCTCGCCGGACCAAGCGCGACCGCCGTCACTTCCTCGCGATCGCACAAGGCTCCGCGATGGAGTGCGCCGCCGCCATCGATATTCTCCGCGTGACTGGCTGCCTCAGTCCCGCAGACGCCACCGCCGCGAAGCACAAGCTCACACGCATCGTGCAGATGCTCGTCGGTTTGAGACGGCACCACAGCGAGTGAGCTGCGCGTCGGATCCGAGCGAAACCGGAGCCGGCCGATCGGCCGGGGCAGCGACACTACGCTCGAGAGCGAGTCACAACTGTCCGTCTGCGAGTTCGCGGTTCGCGAGGCGGGTAAGGAGCACACGATTCGCCCGTGACGGGTCCAAGTGCGACGCACCCGCCGTGGCCCAGGCTGCGCGCTCCCCGACGGGGCGAGCCCACAGCAGCGTTCGGCCCCGCGGGCCACCACTACCACGCGCCCCGAGGATCGCTTCGCTCCCCGCGAAACGTCCGGTCGCTCGCGATGACGACGTGGGGTTTCTCGCCACAGTCACGGACGAAGTCCGTAGACCGACTCGCGATGACGCATACTTCAATCATGCGTGGTCACCGATCCAGCCTGCATTGCCTCATTCCGCCCTACATCCTCGATGTCCTGAGCAAGTCCGAAGACCCGTTGGTTCGCCAACACGCGATCGACGCCATCGAGGCCTCCGCCACCGCCCGCGCGGTGCGCACCACGCTCAGTGCGATGCCGGAGATGGCGGCCATCCCGTCGCCTTCGCGAGGCAAAGATCGCCTCATCTACGATCTTGAAGGCCGCAACTTTTCGGCGCTGCCGGGGAAGCTCGTTCGAAGCGAAGGGCAGGCACGGACGAAGGATCCGGCGGTGAACGAGGCCTACGATCATTCGGGCGCAACCTACGACTTCTTCCGAAAGGTCTTCAACCGGAACTCGCTGGACGACAAAGGCATGTCGCTGATCTCGAGCGTGCATCTGCTTCGCAAGATGAACAACGCGCTCTGGAATGGCGAGCAGATGATCTATGGCGATGGGGATGGCGAAGAGTTCATCCGCTTCACCAGGGGACTCGATGTCGTCGGCCATGAATTGAGCCACGGTGTTGTGGCCCACACCTGCCGGCTGGCCTACGAGGGGGAGTCGGGAGCGCTCAACGAGCACTTCGCAGACGTCTTTGGGGTGATGGTGAACCAGTGGAAGAAGAATCAGACCGCGGCGCAGGCCGACTGGCTGATCGGCGCCACCATCATGGGCCCGAAGACAAAGGCGAAGAGCCTGCGCACTTTCAAGGCCGAACGGGCCTATGAAGACGATCCGCTTCTCGGAACGGACCCGCAGCCGAAGCACCTGAAGGCCAAATACAAGGGCTCAGACGACAACGGAGGCGTCCACATCAACTCCGGCATCCCCAATCACGCGTTCTATCTCGCCGCTACGAAGATCGGTGGACGTTCCTGGCTGCGGCCCGGCCGCATCTGGTACCGCGCCCTGCTGAGCCTCACCGAGAAGAGTCGCTTCAGGGACATGGTGGAAGCCACCGTCGCCATCGCGTCCACCGAATTCGGTGCTCGTTCCAAGGAGCACAGCGCGGTGAAGGCGGCCTGGAAGGCCGTGGGGTTTTAGCCAGCTTTCTCTACTCCGGAGTCAGGCAGCGACCTGCTCGTACGAGAACTGCGGTGCGCCGGTGCGCTTGGACGCGTGTTCGACCGTTATGGAGCGGAGATTGCCCTGCGCGTCGAGATCCAGGATTGTGTTTTCGTCCAGGTCCCGGGTTTCTGCAACCGGGGCGTCGCGGAACTCGATGAGTAGTGTGTCGGTATCGGCGAAGTAGCGAACTTTCATGGCTGGAATCCCCTGTCGAAAAATGCATTGTGAACCGTCTTGCCGTCTTCCAACAAGACCACTCTCAAGTATCGGTTCTCCATCTCCGGAATGAGAACCCACCGTCGGATCCGTCCGTCTGCCTGGACCGACTCTCGAAGGGGCTCATGGATTGCCCGCTCAATCCAGGAGTCTTCGATAACCGCCCGATCGGGGCGGTTGCGGACGGCCTCAAAGTAGCGCGTAACCTCCCCGAGATGAGACTACCCGACATGGCGGTTGGCTGCGACCGTTTTGGAGAGCCTTAGGTCCGATGACTCTGAAGATCAGCTATCAGCGCTCCGGGGGCTTCGCGGGGCTCGTCCGGGGAGCGACCGTGGATGTGGCGGCACTCGCGCCCGCCGTGTCCAGGCTCGTGACGCGTCTGGTCAGGACGGCTTTGGCCGCCGGGGTGAAACCGGGAAAGAAGGCGAAGACACAGGGCGTGGCCGATCTGCGTGTGCATGATTTCGTGATCGAGACCGACGACGGGCCGCTTCATTGGTCATTCGATGAACTCTCGCTGCCGAAGGTCCTGGCGCCGCTCGTGGCCTTCATGGCGAAGCGCAGCAAGCCGATACCGCCGTCGGAATAGACTCAACCAATGCCCGAGGACCTGCCCGACTGGGAACGGCTGCTGGCTGCGGAACGGCATTTGCAGGCCCTTTTGCCGGGCTCCGTCCTGGTGGGCGGCACCGCCGCGGCCATTCATGCTTCGCATCGCCAGAGCATCGACGGAGACCATGTTCTGACCGACCTTCGAGACCGATTCGACGAAGTCCTGGCTCGGCTCGAAGCCGCCGCAGGATGGGAAACCGAGCGCTTCCAACGGCCGGTGCTGATCCTCGGACGCCTCGATGGGATTCAAACCGGCATTCGCCAGTTGCGGCGGAAGCAGCCGCTCGCCTGCGAGATGGTTGATGGCCTGCGCGTCCCTACTCTCGCAGAGATGGCGCGTATCAAGGCCTGGCTGCTCGCGACGCGGCACACGGTTCGCGACTATCTCGACTGCGTCGTTCTACTCGACCGCCTGGGGGACGAGGGTGCGGTCGAAGCACTCCAGGGACTCGATGCCTTGTACGAACAGGATAATGGCGCCTCCGTTCTTGTTGAAGTGGTCGATCGCCTGGCGCGGGGCGAGCCCTCGGACCAGACTCAAATTGATCTCGCAACGTATCGCGGGCTTACATCGCCGTGGAACGACTGGGCGCACTTGAAGTCTCGGGGCCGCCACTTCGGGGCCCTGCTGGCGCCACTGTCGCTTCAGGGAGACCCGCTATGAGCACCCGGCTCGCCGCTTCGAAGGCCATGTGGAACCGGTCAGCCGTCGATTTGCGCAGCGACGAGCAGCTCGCTCAACTGATGGATCGAGGGAGCCTTGCGGACTGGGCCGCTCTTCGTGACCTCGCGGTTGCCGATGCGTCCCTGCGGAGTCGGATGAAAACCGTGGTCGAACGAGTGGAGCTCGGATATCCGGGCTTCTGGCTGGCGCTCCTCATCGGTCTGGGCGAACCAGTTGACTGGGACCGGCCGCTGCCCAGGGATCCGAGCCTGTGAGTCCTCCCGCATTGCGAAGGCCAGATCGTTCCGAGTGGTTCCCCGTCATTGCGAAGGCCAGATCGTCCTGAGTTGGCCTGAAGCAATCCTCGGGCCGAGGATCGCTTCGCTCCCCGCAAAACGTCCGGTCGCTCGCGATGACGGTGGAGGTTCTCTGTCATTGCGGAGGCCGGTTCGTTGAGTGGTGGACTGAAGCAATCTTCAGTGGCCGAGGATCGCTTCGCTCCCCGCAAAACGTCCGGTCGCTCGCGATGACGGTTGATGACGGACCGGATCAGCGCGGGCGCGGGGTGTAGTACTGCGTCCCGCCGGTGAGGCTTCGGAGCTGCTTCAGGAGATCGTCGACATCTTCGGGCCGCTTCGAAAAGTCGATGTCTTCGGTGTTGACGACGAGGAGCGGCGTCGCGTCGTAATGGAAGTAGTAGTGGCTGTAGGCCTGGCCGAGTTCGGTGATGTACTCGCGAGCCATGCCGCGTTCTTCCGGACGTCCGCGGCTTTGGATTCGACGCATGAGGACTTCGGTCGGCGCCTGCAGGTAGATCACCACGTCGGGCCGGGGTAGACCCTCCGATAGAGCGGCGTACAGCTTGTCGAAGATCAGCAGGTCGGTGTCGTCGAGGTTCAGATACGCGAAGAGGCGGCTCTTCTCGAATACGTAGTCGGCGACCAGGGTGTCGGCGAAGAGCTTCCGCTGGACGAGTTCGCGCTGCTGGCGATAACGCGAAAGCAGGAAGAAGACTTCGGTCTGAAACGCGGAGTGGGCCTTGCCGTCGTAGAAGGGTTTGAGAAACGGGTTCTCTTCCCACTCCTCCAGGACCTGGGTTGCGTCGAGACGTTCGGCCAGCGCCTCCACCAGGGTGGTTTTTCCGACGCCGATCACACCCTCAATGGCGATATAGCGGAACTTCATGCCTCTTGACGCCATTCTAAGGGCTTCATTCGGGGCCCCCGGCCGATCCCGCGCCGAAATCGGGCGCGCCGCCCTTTAAAGTTGCCTTCGAAATGGCTCGAAAACCCGAGGGAGACAAGAGGCGGCGGATTCTGGAGGCCGCGATCACGGTTTTCGCCCAGAAGGGCTATTTCACCGCGCGGGTCAGCGATATCGCGAGCAGCGCGGGAGTGGCCGACGGGACGATCTATCTCTACTTCAGGAACAAGGAGGACGTGATCGTCTCGCTCTTCGCCGACGTCCTCGAGCGGCACCTCGCCCGAGCGAAAGAAGAGATCGCCGGCGCGCGCACGCCGCGCCGGAAACTCCTGGCCATCGCCCGGCACCATTTGGCCGCTCTGAGCGAACGCCGCGACGTGGCCATCCTGTTCCAGACCGAACTTCGCCAGTCGACCCTGATGTCGCGTCTTTCGTCGAAGGAACTCCGCGGCTACTTCGAGCTGCTCTCGGAGGTGATCGAAGACGGTCAGAAAACGGGCGCTTTCCGCCCCGAGATACCCCGCAGCCTGGTCGTGCAGTCATTCTTCGGAGCCCTCGACGAGATGGTGACCTCCTGGATCCTCTCGCCGACCCACTACAATCTCGTCGACCTCGCCGAACCCGTCACGGATCTCTTCCTTGGCGGTCTGGATGCAAGCCCGAGAAGGCCCCGAAAGACGCCCCCCGCCCTCCCAGGAGAAGGCAAGTGACCGAGACACTCTCAGAAATCTTCTACAACTCCGTCGATCAGTACCAGAAGCCCGATCACCTGAAGGTGAAGAAGAACGGGGCGTGGACGAACATCTCGTCTGTCGACTTCCGCACCGCGGTGGAAGAGCTGGCCGCCGGCTTCGAGAGCCTGGGCCTCAAGACCGCCGAGCGCGTGGCGATTGTGGGCGAGAACCGGCCCGAGTGGGCGTACACCGACATGGCGACACTGTGCAGCCGCGCCACCGTGGTCACCATCTACCCCTCTTTGCCGCCGAACCAGATCCTCTACATCCTCAAGGACAGCGGCGCCCGCATCGTGGTGGCCTCGAACCAGGTTCAGGCCGAGAAGGTCCTCGCCGTGAAGGCCGACGCGCCCGACCTGCAGCATGTGGTCGTGATGGACGACGCGGCGGTGATGGGCACGCAGACCTTCTCTTCGGTGCGCGAGGTGGGCCGCCGTGCGCTTGCTCTCGATAAAGACCTGATTCGCCGGCGCGCCGCTACCGTGCGCCCCGACGATCTCGCCACACTGATTTACACATCGGGCACCACCGGCGACCCGAAGGGTGTGATGCTGACCCACTCGAACATCGGCTCGAACGTCGAAACCTGCGCGAGGGAGATCTTTTCGGTCCTCGGCCCGACCGACGCGGTTCTCTCGTTCCTCCCGCTCTGCCACGTGTTCGAGCGGATGGGCGGCCAGTTCGTGATGCTGAAGCGAGGCGTCACCATCGCGTACGCCGAGGCCATCGACAAGGTTCAGCAGAATCTGCTCGAGATCAAACCCACCATCCTCGTCTCCGTGCCTCGCATCTACGAGAAGGTGATGGCTCGCGTCCGCGAGAAGGTGGCGGCGGCCCCTCCCATTCGGCAGAAGCTCTTCAACTTCGCGGAGTCCACTGGGCGTGCCGTCTTCGAGGCGAACCAGGCGGGCGAGACGGTTTCGCCGTGGCTGTCGCTCAAATACGCGTTGGCTGATCGTCTCGTCTTGAAAACGGTCCGCGCGGGCCTAGGAGGCGAAATCCGCATCGCGGTCTCCGGGGGCGCTGCCTTGCCAAAGGAGATCGGGATGTTCTTCGGCTCGATGGGCCTCACCATCCTCGAGGGTTACGGCCTCACCGAAACCTCGCCGGTCATTTCCGTCAACACGCCCTGGAACAACCGAACGGGCAGCGTGGGCAAGCCCATCGCCGGCATCGAGGTGAGGATCGCGGGCGATGGCGAGATCATCACCCGCGGGCCGAATGTGATGCGGGGCTACTTCAACAAGCCTGAGGCCACCGCCGAAGTCATTGACCGCGAAGGCTTCTTCCATACCGGCGACATCGGCCGCATCGACGAAGATGGCTACCTCTACATCACCGACCGCAAAAAAGACCTCATCGTCACGTCGGCGGGGAAGAACATCGCACCGCAGCCGATCGAGAACGTTCTGAAGGCGCACCCGCTCATCGCTGAGCTCGTGATGGTGGGGAATGCGCGCCACTTTCCGACCGCCCTCGTGGTGCCGAACTTCGAGACGCTCGCCCGGGCCGCGGCGAGTGCCGGCATCAACGTGGGCTCGCGCGAGGCGCTGGTGGCGAACCCGAGAGTGATCGAGCTGATCGAGCAGGCCATCGCGTCGCTCTCGAACGACCTCGCCCAGTACGAGAAGATCAAGAAGATCACATTGCTGCCCCACGAGTTCACCATCGATGCGGGCGAACTGACGCCGACACTTAAAGTGAAACGTCGCGTCGTGGAAACCAAATACAAGGACCTGATCGACCGGATGTATGCCGGCTCCGAGAAATAGGTTGAGGACAAGTTGATGCCCACCGAAACCATTCAACCCGTGGCCGCAAAAGGTGGCGACTTTCTCATCGAGCACCGCCTGCCCGGAGAGATCTTCACCCCCGAGGACTACACCGAAGAGCAGGGCATGCTGGCGGATACCGCGCGCGAGTTCATGCGCAAGGAGGTTTTGCCGAAGACGGCCGACATCCTGAAGCTGAATTACGAAGTGATCCGCGAGTTGATGAAGAAGGCGGGAGAGATCGGCCTGCTCGCGATCGAAGTTCCCGAGGCCTACGGCGGTCTGGCGCTTGGAAAGGTCACAGGCGCCCTCGCCTCCGAGATCTCCGCGACGGAGGGGAGCTGGGCGGTCACGTTCATGGGCCACACCGGCATAGGTTCGCTGCCCATCACGTACTTCGGCACCGACGAGCAGAAAGCGAAGTACCTGCCGAAGTTCGGCACCGGCGAATGGATCAGTTCCTACTCGCTTTCGGAGGCCTCGTCCGCTTCCGACGCGCTGAACGCGAAGGC
>JANNJB010000067.1:0-3577 GCA_031405615.1 Vicinamibacteria bacterium
TGCGGCGCCAGGACTCCGTTGATCGCTGGATGGAGGCGCGGCGGCCGCAGGCCGTGTTCGTCGCGGCGGCCACGCTCGTTCGCAACGGAACGCTCCTTCAAGCGGCGCAGAAGCTGCTCGGAGACCTCGAATGACCAGGACGATCCGCGCCCCGCGCGGCTCCGAACTCACCTGCAAGGGCTGGATCCAGGAAGCGGCCCTGCGGATGCTGATGAACAATCTCGACCCGGAGGTGGCGGAGCGGCCCGCCGATCTCGTGGTGTATGGCGGCATCGGCAAGGCCGCGCGCAACTGGGACTGCTTCGACGCCATCGTCAAGAGCCTGCGCGAACTCGAGAACGACGAGACCCTCCTTGTCCAGTCGGGCAAACCGGTGGCGATCTTCAAGACCCACGAGGACGCGCCGCGCGTCCTCATCTCGAACTCGATGCTCGTGCCGAAATGGGCGACCTGGGAGCACTTCAACGAACTCGACCGCAAGGGCCTGATGATGTACGGCCAGATGACCGCGGGTTCGTGGATCTACATCGGCACCCAGGGGATTCTCCAGGGCACCTACGAGACCTTCGCGGAAGCGGGCCGGCAGCACTTCGGCGGAACGCTGGGGGGAACAATCACCCTCACCGCGGGGCTTGGCGGCATGGGCGGGGCGCAGCCGCTTTCGGTCACCATGAACGACGGCGTCGCGATCGTGGTCGAGGTCGATCCGACGCGCATCGAGAAGCGGCTCGAAACGAAGTACCTCGACGTCCGCACCGATTCGATCGAGCAGGCGCTCGAACTCGCGGCCGCCGCGAAGTCCAAGAAACATCCCCTCTCCATCGGCCTCCTCGGAAATGCCGCGGTCGTGCTCCCCGCCCTCGTCGCGCGTGGCTTCAAACCCGATCTCGTCACCGACCAGACCAGCGCCCACGATCCGCTGAACGGTTACATCCCCAAAGGCCACACGCTCGATGAGGCGCGGGCGTTGCGCACCTCGAATCCCGAAGCGTACGTGCAGCTCGCTCGCGCTTCGATGGCCGATCACGTGAACGCGATGCTCGCGTTCAAACGCGGCGGCGCGATCACCTTCGACTACGGCAACAACATCCGCGCGGAAGCGAAACTCGCGGGAGCCGCGGATGCTTTCGAGATCAAGGGTTTCGTGCCCGAGTACATCCGCCCCCTCTTCTGCGAAGGCAAGGGCCCTTTCCGGTGGGCGGTTCTCTCGGGCGATCCCGCCGACCTTGCGACAACCGACGAGGCGATCCTCGCGACGTTCCCGGAGAACGAATCCCTGCATCGCTGGATCGCGCTTGCCCGTGAGCGAGTGAAGTTCCAGGGCCTGCCCGCCCGCATCTGCTGGCTCGGGTACGGCGAACGCGCGAAAATGGGCGCTGTCTTCAACGACCTCGTGAAGACCGGACGCGTGAGCGCTCCCATCGTGATCGGCCGCGATCATCTCGATGCGGGCTCGGTCGCCTCTCCCAATCGCGAGACCGAAGGCATGCGCGACGGTTCGGATGCCGTCGCGGACTGGCCGATCCTGAATGCTCTCGTGAACACGGCCTCGGGAGCTTCGTGGGTTTCCGTGCATCACGGGGGCGGTGTCGGGATGGGCTACTCGCTCCACGCCGGCATGGTGGTGGTGGCGGATGGAACGGAAGGGGCGGCGCGACGGCTCGCCCGCGTTCTGACCACCGACCCAGGGATGGGCGTCGTGCGCCACGTCGACGCGGGGTACGAGCGCGCCATCGAAGTCGCCAGGCAGACCCAGATGAAGACGCCGCTGGTGTGACGTTTGTGAGCGTCGCCTCGCGCGCGGCCTTCGCCTCCTCCCTGGCCGAGGAGGCCTCGTCGGGAACAAAGGCGTTGCTGCTGGCGCCGCTTGGCGCGGGCAAGACGCACACCCTTCTCTGGATACGGGAAGCCCTGCGCGAACGGTCGGTTCCGTTGGTTTTCACCGACCTCTTCACCTCGGCTTCAACCCCCGAACATCTTCTCGAGACGCTGGCCGAAGCCGTGCTCCCGTTCATGGCAAGAGACGCCGCCTTGATCAGAGAACTCGTCGCGGAAAGCGTGCGTGACCGTCATCGCTCGTCGCAGGCCCTGCTCCGCCTCTTCGATCTGATCGCACAACGCCCTCCCGACCGTCCGTTTGTCTGGCTCGTGGACGAAGTCACCGAGATTCGATCGCTCGCCTATTTTCCGGAACTCGGCAAAATCGAAGAGCCCTTCGCCCGAGCCATCGGCGCGGTGCGCGGGGCCGTCCTCGCCTCTTCCTACCTGGGGCTTGCCGCCGACCTGTTTCCCGGTTTCGAGAAGCGCGCGCTGCCGGGCCTTGGTTCGAAGGACCTCGAGGGCGTGCCCTCCCTGCGCAGCGACGGCGATGCGATCGCCGCGGCCATCGCCCTCACCAGAGGATGGGCCGCGACGCTCCTGCCTCTCGCCCACGACATGCGCGACACGCGGGACGTTGAACGATCCCTGGTGCGCCTCCTGCGGCCGGGTGGAGCGCTCGAACTGGTGTGCCGGCGTCACTACGAGGTCCTGCTGCTGCGAAGCCGCGGCTACGCGGTGGCGAAACGAGCTGCCGAAGTGGTGGCGGGCGCGCGCGATCAGCGGCTCACGGACCTGTTTCCCCACATCGGGCGCACGGCCGGGGCCTCGCGGCAGTACCTGCGCTGGCTGGTCGAGGTGGGTCTGCTGACCCAGGTCAGGAAACGCTACGACTTCGCCGACCCGCTGCTGGGACTATGGGCAGCGCTCTATCTGGGTCGCGCGGATCACCCCGGCGATGAGGAGATCCGGGCCGCGGTCTCGGCGCGACTCGTACCCGACGCCACCGACGAGGCGCCCGAGGACGAGGCTCCCGAACCGGTCGAATTGCCGAAGAGGCGCATCGACCGGTTCGAAGAGATCGACTGAGAACTACCGGCCGCGGATGAGGCTGGTGATCGCCTGCAGGCGCTTCGCCTGGTCCTTGAGAGTCTCGTTCTCCGCCACCGTCTTCTCGAAGTGGATGAGAAGGTTGTTGATGGCGTTCTCGACGCCCTTCAGCACGGTGAGGAAATCGGCGCTGCGCGCTCCCGCACTCGGCTTGGGGGCGGGGCGTCGCCGGGCCTTGCGCGCGGGTGCTGGGGCCGGCGCCGAGGCGGCGGGCGTCTTCGCAGCCGCCTTGCCTGCGGGGACCCGGGCGACGGTCGCCTTCGGGCTCTTGCCGGCCTTGGCGGCACGGATGGCGCGGTAGTACAGCATCTGAACTGCGTCTTTGGCGCGCCCCGTTTCGGCACTGATCTTCTCGAAGGCCGCGGCCTTGCTCAGGCCGCCCTTCACGAGCTGATTAACGCGCACAACGGTTGCGGCGCGGAGGTTGGGGTCACGCTGGTTGTTTTTTGCCACGTCGTTTGTGTCTCCTGACAGTTTTCTTTTGGTTGGAGGGGGTACTGTTAGTACGGACGGCAGCAGGATCGAGCGACGCCCCTCTTTTCTCTGTCGTTCGACATTCCCGGGATGTGCCCCCCGGGAGGGTTTCTTGGGAAACTTGGTTCGGTTAGAGATGAGGCTCGACGAGCTTGGTAAGGCCCTCGCGGCTCAT
>JANNJB010000068.1:0-16284 GCA_031405615.1 Vicinamibacteria bacterium
TCGATCGCGATCGGTCATCCTTTCGGCGCCACGGGCGCGCGCATCACCGGCACGCTCGGTCACGAGATGACCCGGCGGAACTCGAAGTTCGGATTGATTTCGGTGTGCGCCCAGGGCGGCATGGGTTTCGCGATGGTCCTCGAACGCTGAACGCAGAGTGTC
Organism: Vicinamibacteria bacterium; assembly: GCA_031405615.1. Classification (GTDB taxonomy): domain Bacteria; phylum Acidobacteriota; class Vicinamibacteria; order Fen-336; family JAGNNV01; genus JAGNNV01. Next base: position 163 of record JANNJB010000068.1, read on the forward strand.
TTCACCAACGAACGACATCCCTTCGCGCGGAGCGGCCGTCCCGCGCTGATGAAAGCGCTCCCTCTCACCGGTCTCCGCGTCCTCGATCTCTCGAGGCACCTCCCGGGTCCTTACGTCACCGCCGCTCTCGCCGACCTCGGAGCCACGGTCGTGAAGATCGAGGAGAAGGAATTCGGGGACCCGACGCGGGGGATGGCCCCTGCGGTGAGCGATGGTTCGGACAGCGCGCTCCATGCCTGGCTCAACCGGGGTAAGCGCAGCGTCGCCTTGGACCTGAAATCGAAGGAAGGCATTGCCCTCGTGAAAGCGATGGCCGCGAAGAGCGACGTCCTGGTCGAGAGCTTCCGGCCCGGAGTGATGCACCGTCTCGGTCTCGACGCGGCCCGGCTTCGTAGCACCTCCCCGAAGCTCCTCTTCGTCAGCCTTTCCGGCTACGGCGCGACCGGCCCGCGATCCCGCCGCGCCACCCACGATCTCAACATCATGGGAGAAGTGGGCCTGCTGAGCGGCGGAGCGTCGATGTCGCCAGGCCTTGCCGCCGACACCGCCGCGGGTTTGCTCACCCTTGTCGCGATCCTCGCGAAACTCAAGGACCATGGCCGTCGCGGCTACAAGGGCGGCGTCATCGACCTCTCGATCATGGATGGCGCCCTCGCGCTCATCTCGGCTCCACTGGTCCGTTCGCTGTCCGCGCCGGATGTGGAACACGACGAACTGTGGGGGACCCACGCGTGTTATCGAACCTACGACTGCGCCGATGGCCAGAGGATCGCGCTTGGCGCCCTCGAGCCGCAGTTCTGGCGATCGATCTGCGAGGCGCTCGGCTTCCCCGATCACGCCCGCACCCAATGGTCGAGGAAGAAGCAAGGCGAAATGTCCGCCGACCTCGAAGCGGTCTTCAAGTCGAAGGCCCGGGCCGAGTGGCTGGCCCTCCTCGAGCCTCTCGATGCCTGCGTGACCCCGGTTCAGAACATGACCGAGGTCCTGGCCGACCCGCAGATCCGCGCCCGCCACACCTTTGCGCCCCAGAAGACCGCGAGAGGTACATTCCTCTCACCCACGTTCCTGCCCGCGATCACCGGCCGCAAACGCCCCCGGGCCCCCCGGCACGGCGAACACACGCGGGACGTTCTGCGTTCGCTGGGCCTTTCGAAAGCGCGCATCGACACCTTGCGCGAAACAGGAGTGATTCAATGACCGGGAGCCTCACCACCCGTCGTCGCGACGATGGCGTTCTTGTCGTATCTCTCGACGTGGCCTCGGAGAAGCTCAACGTTCTCTCCCTCGGCCTGCTCGACGAGTTCGAGACCGTTTTCTCTCAAATCGAGAAAGACGCCACCCTCCGCGGCGTCGTCATCGTGAGCGGCAAGCCTGAAGGCTTCATCGCCGGCGCCGACATCAAGCTGTTCGTCGCGGTGACCACGGCGGCCGAGGCCGCGGCCCTCGCCGGCAAGGGCCACGCCTTGCTCAACCGCATCGAGGGCTCGAGGATTCCCTTCGTAGCTGCCATCAACGGTATCTGCCTGGGCGGAGGAACCGAGCTCGCTCTTGGCTGCGCGGGCCGGGTCGCGAGCGACGACCCGAAGACCGCGATCGGGCTGCCCGAAGTTCAGCTCGGACTCGTCCCCGGCATGGGAGGAACCCAGCGCCTGCCCCGCCTCGTCGGCCTTGCTCTGGGTCTCGACATGATTCTGAGCGCGCGCAATCTCAAGGCGAGCAAGGCGCTTCGCGCCGGTCTCGTAGACGAAGTCGTCCCTCGTTCGATTCTCGAGGATCGCGCCGCGGCTCTCGCCCTCTCCATCGCAGGCGGAAAGACGCCGCAGCGACCGGGCATCTCGGTGATGGAGAAACTCGCGAGGCCGATCATCTTCTCGAAAGCGCGTTCCACGGTCATGGCGAAGACGGGCGGCCACTATCCAGCGCCACTTCGCGCCATTGAAGTCATCAGGGACGGCACGGCGACTTCGCTTGCCGCGGGGCTCGATTTAGAGAAGCAGGCGTTTGGGGAACTGCTCGTGGGCGAGGTGTCTCGCGCATTGGTCAACGTCTTTTTCGCCACCCAGGACATCAAAAAGGCGGTGCCGCTCCCTGAGCCGCCGCCCGAGATCTCGAAGATCTGCATCCTCGGCGCCGGTCTCATGGGTGCAGGAATCGCCGGTATCGCCGCCGATTCGGGCATGCGCGCCCGGATGAAGGACCGCGACGATGCGAGCACGAGCCGCGGCCTCGGCTACGTCCGCGGCATCTGGGCCGAGCGGCGGAAGCGGGGGAGTCTCACCGCCCGCGAGGTCGAACAGAAGATGGACCGGGTGTCGGTCACCACCGACTACAGCGGCTTCAAGCAGGCTGAGCTCGTGATCGAAGCGGTGTTCGAAGATCTGAACGTGAAACGTCAGGTCCTCAAGGAGACCGAGGAGGCGACATCCGACACGTGCGTGTTCGCGTCCAACACGTCCTCCCTGCCCATCACCGATATCGCGGCGAATGCAGAGCGCAAGGACCTCGTCCTCGGCATGCACTTCTTCTCTCCCGTCCACAAGATGCCCCTGCTCGAGATCATCGAGACGAAGGACACCGCGCGCCGTGCCACCGAGGTGGCGGTCGCGTTCGGCCGCCGGATCGGGAAACACGTCATCGTGGTCGGCGACGGCCCGGGCTTCTTCACCACCCGGGCTCTTTCGCCCTACATGAACGAGGCGGCGCACCTGCTCGAAGAGGGTGTGGCGGTTGAGGCCATCGACAAGGCCATGAAGGATTTCGGTTTCCCGGTCGGACCGATCACGCTGCTTGATGAAGTGGGCATCGACGTGGGAGCCAAAGTCCAGAAGGTCCTCCACCATGCCTTCGGCGCCCGCATGGATCCGCCGGGCTCGATGGCGAAACTGATCGCGGACGGGCGTTTGGGCCGGAAGAATTCGAAGGGCTTCTACAAGTACACAGAAGGCTCGAAGACGAAGGAAGTCGACACGTCGGTCTACGCGTTGATGCCGAGCGGCGCGGGGCAGAAGACGATCGACCCGAAAGTGATTCAGGAACGCCTGTTCCACGCGTTCCTGAATGAGTCCGCCTACTGCCTGCAGGAAGGCATTCTTCGCAAGCCCGTCGACGGTGATGTGGGCGCGATCTTCGGCCTCGGTTTCCCGCCCTGGTGGGGCGGGCCTTTCCGCGCCATCGACAAGCTGGGAGCGGCCACCGTGCTCGAAACCCTCAAGCGGCTGCAGGGTCAGCATGGGGCGCGCTTCGATCCCGCACCCATCCTGGCCGAATACGCGGCTTCCGGCCGCAAGTTCTATTGAACTCACAGCCTCCCGGCGCCGGTAGCGGCAACGGCAACGGGGGCCGGCCGCCGAAGGCAGGTTCCGCGCGGCCGCGGTCCCTCGTGAACCCGGGAAGGCTGCCCGGAATCGCGCGGGTTATCTCGAAGTTCGGCGCTCCTTTTGGAAAGCGCTTCACCCGGAACCACTTCGAACTGCTTCGCCTCGCTTATTCGGCCTATGCGGGCCTCAAGCGTTCCGCGCCGCTGATCCGGGAACGAGGCGCCAACATCTACACCCAATGGACGGGCGACCCCGACGCCTTTGGCAGCGCCATCATGTTGTCGGCGATCCTCAAGAAACTCGGCGCGAGCCAGGTTCACATCCTGACCGGAGCGCTCGGGCATCCCCAGAACGTGCAGATGGCGAGGGTCTGCAACATCGAATACTTCCATCCAAACGAAGGTCGCATCGATGACGGACTCGCCTGCATGGTCGACGCCTCGCCGCCCCTTGGGGCGCGCAACACCACGGGAGTCAAGCCCGAGCGCGACTTCTTCTTCGTGGCCGACCATCACACCGGGCTCGAGGAAGTGGAGCGGCAGAGCCAGGAGAAGGGCGTGCGCTCCATCCGGCACGCCTACGTCGGTCTTCCCGTGGGATCGACCTCCGCGTTCATGGCCTCGATCGGCCTCGCCTTTGGCGTTTGGGACGACATCGGTCCCAAGGGCCGCGCCGCCGCCGCCCTCGGTATCTACACCGACACCACCGCCCTCCTCCACGGCGCCACCGCGCTCGACTTTCGAATGTTCGAGAAACTCACCCGCGATGAAGAGACCCGCGATCTGCTGAGCGAGTTGCGCGATTACCGCGTTCCCTCCGAGTGGTACATGTACAAGTCCATCTCCACTCAGTGGATGATGAGCCAGGGCGCCGTGAAAATAGCGCCCATCGGGCGTGTGCCCGACGAGCACCGCGACGTCATCGCGGAGATCGCGAGTGACCTGTTACGGGTGGAGGGCACGTCCCTCGGCATCGCGGTGGCCTGGACGGATCGCGGCACCGAAGTCTCCGTCCGCGCCGACTCGCGACTTCTCGGCTACGACAAAGACCGCATCATCCGGGTGGTCGAACATCTGCTCGACAAGACCTTCCCGGGTCTGTCGGGCTTCAAGTACGAGCGGCGTCCGCCGCACCGGGTCGAAGGCGGAGCGTGCGCCGGGCACAACACCGCCGAGGATGCGGCGTTTCACCTCACCTTCCTCGACCATCCGGTGGGCTATCCCGAACTCGACCACTGCCGGGGCTGCGCCCGTTCGCTCCTCTCCGCCCTCACCGAACTGAAGTTCCAGAACCCCGAAGAGATCCAGGGCCTGATCTGAACATGGCTTTCTCGGATGTGCTCTCGGGTTTGAAGCTCGTCATTCCCATGGCTCTGCGATGAACAGCGCGGTGGCGCCCAACACCGCCGCGGAGCCGGCGGACGAGAAGGGTCTGTGGCGGGTCATCCTGGCCGCGAGTGTGGGCACGCTCTTCGAGTGGTACGACTTCTACCTCTACGGCTCCCTCGCCATCTTCTTCGGCGATCTCTTCTTCCCGCCGGGCAACGACCGCGCTGCCCTGCTGGCGAGCCTCGCGACGTTCGGTGCGGGCTTCGGCGTGCGGCCCCTTGGCGCGATCGTCTTCGGTCGCGTTGGCGATCTGGTCGGCCGGAAGTACACGTTCCTCGTCACCATGGTCACGATGGGCCTTTCCACGGCGCTCATCGGTTTCCTGCCCACTTACGCGAGTGTCGGAATCCTCGCCCCCATTCTGCTGGTGATCCTGCGATTGGCGCAGGGCCTGGCGCTGGGCGGCGAGTACGGCGGCGCGGCGACCTATGTGGCCGAACACGTGCCCGACCACAAGCGCGGTTTCTACACGAGCTTCATCCAGACCACCGCGACCCTCGGCTTCTTCCTCTCTCTCGGGGTCATCGGCTGGTGCCGCACCGTCTTCTCGATCGAGGAGTTCAGAGACTTCGGCTGGCGCATTCCCTTCCTCGCCTCGTTCTTCCTGCTCGCGGTGTCGCTCTACATCCGTCTCAAGATGAGCGAGTCGCCGCTATTCGCCCGGCTCAAGAGTGAAGGCCGGGTTTCGAAGAACCCGCTCGTCGAGAGTTTCGTGCACGCGAAGAACCGGCGGCTGGTGATGATCGCGCTCTTCGGCGCCACCGCGGGCCAGGGTGTGGTCTGGTACACCGGTCAGTTCTACGCGCTCACCTTCCTTCAGAGGCCTTTGAATCTGCACTGGACGCTCGCGTACACGATCGTGTCCACCGCACTCGTCCTCGGCACGCCCTTCATCCTGTACTTCGGCTGGCTGTCGGACCGCATCGGGCGCAAGCGGATCATGCTCGCGGGATGCGCGCTCGCCGCATTGACGTACGTTCCGCTCTACGCGGGGATGAAGCGCCTCGCGAACCCCGACCTCGTCGCATCGGTGACGACTCTTCCAAGCACCGCGATGATCGGCCTCATCCTCATCATCTTCGTTCAGATGGTCTACGTGGCCATGGTCTACGGCCCGATCGCCGCGTTTCTGGTTGAGTTGTTCCCGACATCGATCCGGTACACCTCGATGTCCCTGCCCTATCACCTGGGGAATGGCTGGTTCGGTGGTTTCCTTCCCCTGATCGCCACCGCGGCCACCACTTCAGCGTGGTCGGCCGCGGTTTTCGGGGCGGGGGCGATCTACACCGGCCTGATCTACCCGATCCTGATCTGTGTGCTCACTCTCGTGGTGGGCGGCATCTATATCCACGAAACGAAGGACCACAAGATCGACACCCCGATTCACTGACGCGTTTCGCGGCACTTCGCGGCGGGAAACGGGAGTTCACGCTAGGCCCCGGCCTGCGCCGGGGTGACGAGAGGAAGAACAGCGGGTAGGGACTCCAACCGCGAAATCACGCACCATCCCGCTACCCAGGGAATTGGACACCCACGTCACCCCCGCGAAAGCGGGGGCCTAGCGCGCGCGGTCCGTTGGCTTTCGCGACACGACGCGCCATTCCCAACTACCAAGTTGGTTGCGCCGTCACTTCCCTGTGAAGGGGGCGGCCATCTTCGCGGCGCCCCACATCATGGCGAACTCGCCGGTGTTGCCCTTGGCGGAGACTTCGATCGTGAACTGCTCGACCGGAGCCTTGAGGACCGTCGAGGTGAGGGGAATTTCGCCCACCTTGGCCTTGGTCTCGGGGTTGCTCGCAATGGCGGTCCAGGAGCCCTTGTCATCCTTCACCGCGGTCAGGATGTAGGAACCCTTGGGGAGAGCGACCGCGCCGAAGGCCAGGTCGGCTTCGGTCTTGAGGGAAGTCGGGGAACCTGCACCCATGCGCCAGGGTGTTCCGACCTTGGCCATGCCGAGCATGTCGCGCCCGGCCAGAACCGGACGTCCGTATTCCACCGCGATCGCCTTGCCGGCGACCGTCGTTTTTGTTTCGCCGCGCTGTTCCTGAGCCACGACGACCGTGGCGGTGACCGCGAGGGCAAGGCTCAACGTAGACATCAACTTCATGGGTTTTTTCTCCTTTTGAGAATCAAAGTGTGTCTTTTATTGTAGCTATACTGGGCGGAATTCCGCGAAGGAGACTTGAGGGCAAGGCTCGTCCCCTTCATTGAGATGAACACGCCGCTTCTGGAGACTTCATGGCAGCTAATATTTTTCAGACGAAGACGCTGGAGCAGCTCACCGGCGACATAGAAAAGAGCAAGGGGCTCAAGCGCACACTGACCGCCCTCGACCTGACTCTCCTCGGTATCGGCGCGATCATCGGCACCGGCATCTTCGTCCTGACCGGCACCGCGGCGGCGAACCAGGCGGGACCCGGGATCACCCTCTCCTATGTCCTCGCCGGCCTCGCCTGCGGTTTCGCGGCGCTGTGCTACGCAGAGTTTGCCTCCATGATTCCCGTGTCGGGCAGCGCCTACACCTACGCCTACGCGACGCTCGGCGAAGTCGTGGCCTGGATGATCGGCTGGGACCTGATCCTTGAATACGCGGTCGGCTCCATGACCGTCGCCATCGGCTGGAGCGGCAACTTCCAGCGCGTTCTCGCAAGCATCGGGATCGTTCTTCCTACCTGGATGCAGGCGGGTCCGGGCATCCTGCCGGGCGCCGTGGTCAACCTGCCCGCCGTGATCATCGTTCTTCTCATGATGGTCTTGCTGGTCGTCGGGGTGCGCGAGAGCGCCCGTTTCAATGCGGTAATGGTCTTCGTGAAGATTCTGGCCGTCCTCATCTTCCTCGGCGTCGGCTTCAGCCACGTTGAACCCGCCAACTGGACGCCCTACGCCCCTTACGGCTGGTCGGGCATCATGGGCGCGGCCGCGGTGGTCTTCTTCGCCTATATCGGATTCGACGCGGTTTCGACCACGGCCGAGGAAGCGAAGAATCCCCAGCGCGACCTGCCTATCGGGATCATCGCGTCCCTCGCCATCTGCACCGTTCTCTACATCGCGGTGGCCGCGGTCCTTTCGGGGATCGTGCCGGTCACCCAATACAGAAGCATCGAATCCAGCCTCCCTGGAACTTTGATCCAGGCTCCCGAGGCGATCACCCGCTTCCTGAACGCGCCGGTGGGCTTCGTCCTGGGCTCGCTCCACATCGGCTGGGCCGACGCCCTCGTGTCCGCGGGCGCCGTCGCCGGCATCACGAGCGTTCTTCTGGTCATGCTCATGAGCCAGCCCCGCATCTTCTTCTCCATGAGCCGCGACCTCCTGCTGCCACCCGCCATCTCGAAGGTCCACCCGAAGTTCGGCACTCCCTACATCACCACCATGATCACCTGCGTGGTGGTGGCCATCTTCGCCGGGTTCACCCGCATCGAAGTGGTGGGCGAGATGACGAGCATCGGGACATTGTTCGCCTTCGTCGTGGTTTGCGCGGCGGTCATGGTTCTGAGGGTCAAACGGCCGGATGTGAAGCGGCCCTTCACCGCGCCCGGAGGAAAACTCACCCCGATTCTGGGCGTGATCTCCTGCGCCTACCTGATGTTGTCTCTTGCCACGCTGACCTGGGTTCGTTTCCTCGTGTGGCTCAACATCGGCATGGTCATCTACTGGTTCTACAGCCGCACCCACTCGCCGCTCTACAACGCGGAACTCGAGGCCAAGAAGTCATCGGCCGAACGAACCGGTGACGTCCTGACCACCTGGGGCGGCCTGGGCGTCTTCAACGGCTTCTGGATCACGCTCGTCGGGCTCATGAGCGTCCTCGGCGTCAACGGCGAAGCCACCGCGAAGTGGCATGAGGTTCACGTCACCCCAGAGCAGGCGACGATCACCGGTGTCGTGGTTCTGGTGGTCTCCGGAGTCCTCGTCGCGATGGGACGACCGAAGAAGACCGCGTAGGGCGGGGCACGCGCAGCGTGCCCCTACGAGCGCGTGAATCGGTCCTGGACGTAGGGGCACGCTGCGCGTGCCCTCGCGACTACGATTTGCTCGCCAGGTGTTCCATGACGGAGACCGCGCAGATGTCGCTCAGTTGTTCGAGGATGCCCTCGCCGTCTTCGATGCTGGCGGCGCCGGGGTCGCCGAAGTAGGCGTCTTCGCCGCCCGCTTCCTTGAAGGTCTTCGCTCCACCCTTCATTGACGCGACCAGGCCTTCCATCGGGGGGATGCTGATGCGCTCGTGCTCGCGCACCAGGGGGAGATTGAGCGCCATCATGGCCGAGGTGTCGAAGGCCCCCGCGTGGTCGCCCTGCGCGAATATGGGCCCGAGCTGCTGTGACCAGCGTTTCCGGGTGAGATCGACGAAGCAGGCCGAGACGCCCGCCTTCTTCGATTCGTCCACCACCTGCTTCAAAACTTCGAGGTGCGCGGGATCAAGGTGCGTGTTCACGAACGCGACCGCGCGGAAGTTGCGGGTGGCGTTTTGGGCCACTTCCTTCAGGAAGGCGACCGCGGTGGCGCGCGAGAGGGAAAGTGTTCCCGGGAAATCGGCGGAGCGCTCGCAGACGCTGTAGGAGATGTTCGGGAAGACAACCGCTCGCACGCCGTGACCCTTGAGCTTGCGGGCTGCGCGTTTCGCCGCGTCGATGGCGAGGTAGGTGGCGGTGGCCAGGGGCAGGTGAGGGCCGTGGGCCTCCGTGGCGCCGAGGGGGACAAGAGCAACGGACTTCTTGTCTTCCGTGGCCTCCTGGACTTCAGGCCAGGTCATCTCAGCCAGTACGATGTTTTCCGCCATAACACTTGCACGCGCGCTCAGAACGTTGCCCAAAGATGGCGGCAACGCTTCGCGCGGTTCGTTCTCCTTCTAAAGGACTATTTGGTTTCTTGAGGGACTCTTCTTCCGAATTGCCCTGCCTGCTGTCTTTATACCCGACTCTTTGGACGCGTCACAAACCGGAAGCTGGCCGCGCAGACTAATGTTCGGTTTCGTCGCTGCTGAGGGGCGGGACGGGCAGGGGCGTCATCTCCGTCTCGATGCCCCGGTTCGCGAGGCGCTCCTGCAGTTTGTTGAAGAGGGTGTGATCGGGGGGAGGAGCGTCGCGCACGAGGGAAAGGGCCTCCTCGAGGTAGGCGACGCTTCTCGCGAGATGGGCGAGCGTCTCAATCGGCAGCGGGGCATCTGGATCCGCGGCGCTCGCAAACTTCTTCTCGTCCGCGAACGTCCCGAGGACCTCGATCACCCGCGCGGACAGCGAATCCGCGGCTTCGTTCACCGCCTCGTGGTGGAATGCGGTCTGGGCGAGGGCGAGAGCGTCCTCGATCTCGTCGTCGCCCCAGTCGTCCCGGAGGCGGTCGAAATCGGCCGGCGGCAGGGTCAGGTTCGCCCCCGCTTCGTCCGCCGAGGCCGCGACGTCCGTGATGAGCTCGATGAGTCGTCCCATTATTCAGCCAGGGGGTCCAGACACGGACCCGGCCCCCCTGAAACCCCCTGGCCTGCACTTGGCAAGGCGTTATTGAAGGCTTGTTCGCCTGAGTGAATCAGGCCAACAAGAGAATGAGTTGCCAAGTTTCGGCCATCTCGCATCGCGCGGATTCTAGCCGCCATCACTTTCCGCCCGCGCCCTTGAGGTACTTGAGCAGTTCCGACTCGGTCGACAGGACGAGAACGGACTTGGCGTCGATCGTCTTCTCGAGGGTCTCGAGGGACTTGAGAAAGGCATAAAAGTCCGCGTCGCGCTCGTAGGCCCGGGCGAAGATCGAGGTCGCCTTCGCGTCGGCCGCGCCCTTGAGTAGCTGGGCCTTCTTGTAGCCCTCTGAAGACGCGGCGAGCAGATCGCGCTCTTTCTGGCCGCGAATCTCGGCCGCCCGACCGGCGCCCTCCGACCGGCTCTTCTCCGCGATGCGCTTGCGCTCCGAAATCATCCGCTCGAAGACCTTGGCCTGGACGGTCTCGACGTAGTTGATTCGTTTGAAGCGGACGTCCACCAGTTCCACGCCGAACTGCGGGGTGATGGCCGCGGCCTTGGCCAGGATGACCTCGGCGATCTTCGCCCGGCCGGTGACTACTTTGACGTCCACCTCCGTACCCTCCTCCACGCCGCTCAGTTCCTCCGTGGCCTCGAATTCCCGGTTCGACGAGCGCACCAGTTCGATCACGTCAAAGGAGGCCACGGCATTGCGCGTCTCACCGTCGACGATGTCGTCGAGCCGGCTCTGAGCGCCTCTCTCGTCCTGGACGGCCTGGTAGAAGCGGAGCGGATCGGAGATCCGCCAGCGGGCATAGGTCTCGATCCACAGGTACTTCTTGTCGCGCGTGGGGATCTGGTTGGGATCGCCGTCGAACTCGAGCCAGCGTTTGTCGAACCGGTTCACCACCTGGATGAACGGGATCTTGAAGTGCAGGCCGGGGGTGTTGACCGCGTCGCCCGCGGGCTTGCCGAACACGGTCAGAACCGCCTGCTCGGTTTCCGAAAGCGTGTACACGCTCGAAGAGGCAAGGACGATGAGGATCGCGCCCCGGACGATGTTGTTGATCGTGCGCTGGTTCATTTCTTCTCCTTCGCCAGCGAATCGAGCTGGAGCAGGGGAAGGATGCCCTTTGCCTGCTGGTCGACGATGATCTTGCTGCCGGACTTCTCGAGGACTCGGGCCAGGGTTTCGAGATAGAGCCTGCGTCGGGTGACCTGGGGAGCCTTGCGGTACTCCTCGTAGACCACCTCGAACCTCTTGCCATCGCCTTCGGCCACGTTGACCCTTTCAAGCGCATAGCCCTCGGCCGCCCGCACCTGCTGCTCGGCCTGGCCCTTCGCCTGCGGCACCGCGGAGTTGTAGTCGGCGAGCGCTTCGTTGATCGCGCGCTCCTTCTCCTGGATCGCCTGGTTCACCTCGTTGAAAGCGGGCTTCACTTCGTCGGGAGGGTTCACGTCCTGCAGCACCAGTTGCTGGATCTCGATGCCGTTCCCGTAGAGGTCGCACATCTTCTGCAGCTCCTCACGGGTCTGAAGGGCGATCGCCTCGCGGCCGATGGTGAGCACTTCGTCGACGCTGTGGTCGCCCACCACCTCGCGCATGGTGGATTCGGTCATGTCGCGGAAGGTCTCGGAGACGCTGCGCAGGTGGAAGAGATACTTGTACGGATCCTTGATCCGGTACTGGACAATCCACTCCACGACCGCCACGTTGAGGTCACCGGTGAGCATCAAGGATTCTTTCTTCGACTCGTCGGTGGTCCGGAACTCCGACTGAGCCCCCGCACTTACGGTTTCAAAGCCAAACTCCATCTTCAGCTGCCGTTTGTCGGGCACGCGGGTGATCCGCTCGATGCCAAATGGAAAGCGGAAGTGCGGCCCGGGTCCGGCGGTTCGCACATACCTGCCGAAGCGCTGTATCACCGCCACCTCATCGGCCGCCACCTGGTAGAAGCCGGTGAAGAGGAACAGGAGCACCAACGCCCCGATCAGGTAGTTTCTGATTCGACCCATGTTGACGCCCGCCCCGCCGCCGCCTCCAGAGCCTGCGCCGCGCACCCGCTTCCCAAGGTCCGCCACCGCGTCCCAAAGAGGATCGAGCGGATCCTGCCGTCCATATTCAGCCATGCGCGCAGTCTATGGGCGAACGCTGAGTGGAGGCGAAAACAAAACGGCGGGACCCCTTTGGGGAGTCCCGCCCGGTGCGGCGTGCGGCCGCTAAACGACTACCAGTTCAGACGAGCCCCGAACCGCGCCACACGAGGCGCCACGAGCGCCTGGATGTTGTTCGCGATCGTGCTGTTCTGGGTGCGCTGGCGTGCCTGGATGATGTTCCCGTTCAGGATGTTGAACAGATCCACCGACAGGGTGATCTTCGCCCTGCCGATGCGCACGGGCTTGTTCACGCCGAGGTCCAGGTTGCTGTAGTTCGGCAACCGGGTTTCCCCAAGCGGGGCGAGGTAGACCGTCGCGATACCGCCGCCGTTCGCGCGCGACGGGGTCTGGATCTGTAGCGGCAGCGGGAAGCCCGAGCGGGCGTTGAACGCCGCCGAAACCATGATCTGCTGCCACGGAACGGTGTAGGAGGCCTGCATACGAGCCAGATACGTCGCATTCTGGAACACGTTGCCGATACCGCTGCCCGCACTCTCAGGCGCGTACTCGGCGCCGTCGAGATTCGCGATGTTCGTCGGGTCTTCGAAGGAGCCCGCCCCGTAGTTCACCTGGGTATCGTTCAAGGTGAAGCTGCCGTTCATCGTGAGGCCGTTCGCCATACGCTTGCGGGCGGTGATCTCGAAGCCGAGGTAGGTCCGGTCGATGTTCGGGCGGTTTGTGTAGACGTAAGCGGCGGGAACCGCTGACGTGGGCTCGTAGTACGTGATGGCCGGGCAGGTGGGATTCTGAGCCGCGACGCAGGCGCCGGATCCGGACGAGGGAGCCTGGAAATTCACAGCGCGGTAGTTCGCCTCGGTCCAGTTCGTCGTGTCGTTCCAGCGCAGGTTGGAAACCTTGCGGTAGATGCCGGCGACGCCGAACGCGAACGAGTTTCCGAGCTGCTTGTTGAACTCGAGAATCGCTTCGTCGGTGTGCTCGTTCGTGAGGCCGGTGTCGACCGTGCCGGGTGAGCTGAGCGAGGTCGGGTTCGTCGGGCTGTAGTTGCCGCCGAAGTTCAGGGGTGTTCCGGTGATCGTGATCTCGTTCGCCTGCACCTTGAGGTCGCCGTTGGTATCGCGCCACGGAAACCGGATGAAGGATGCCTGCACCGGGTTCAAGGTTCCCGCGAGGTCGCCGTCGCCCAACTGGTTCGCGTAGCGGGCCAGGTTGAACTTGATGATGTTCTTGCCGTCGCCGCTGAGGTCGTAGTTGATCCCGAGCCGAGGAACGATATCGATGAACTTGACGCCGGGGTCAGCACCCGCGAAGTTGAGGGCGGGGAGGTGATTGAAGTTGGCGCCGGTCGCCGTAGCCTGTCCGAAGAAAGGGTGTGCCGGAGCCACGGAGGCGTTGGCACGGTCCCACTGCCGGTCGAGGCGGATGCCCGCCATGATTGTCAACTTGCCCTTCGTGAAGGTGTCCTGGATGTACGCGGACGTGTTGAAGACGTTGTAGTCGGTGAACGAGTCGCGGTACATGTTGGCTTCGGAAGCTTCAGACGGCTGGAAGAGACGGTCGCCGTTGGCGTCGCGCCACCGGGCCTCGACGTTGCCGCCGCGGTGGTTCCTGCTGATCGCGCGGTCCTGGCGGTAGCGGACGCCGAACTTCAGGGCGTGGTCGCCGCCCATAAAGCCGGAGGAAGACCGCGTGCCCGTGAGATCGAAGCTGTTCGTCGGACGGACGAAGTTGCTCGCCTGGAACGAGCGGCCCCACAGGCCGGTGGCCAGTTCCTGAGTCGGCTGAACCTCGGCAAGGGCCGGTTCCTGGAAGTCCAGGGTGAAGTTGTTGCCGATGTGGGCGTACTGGAACTCCATCATGAACCGGTCGGAGAAGACGCGGCGGAGCGATGCCTTGTAGGTCTTGGGGATGCCGATCTTCCAGAGCTTCGACCCGAGGGTTTCGTCGATAACGGCGCCCTGACGGTAGGCGGTTTCGATCGGACGCAGGTCCGAGGAGTCGCGCGCGTTTCGGACCTTCTCGGCCGCGTTGAAGAACAGCGAGAAATGCGTGTTGCTCGAAACCTGGTAAGCCAGTTTGGCGTTGTAGGTCTTGAGGGTGGTGAGGTCGGTGTTGAGGCAGTCCTTGACCGTCTCGAACGGGAAGGTGGCGGCATTGGCCGGGGTGATGCCCGTGCAGGCGCCCGTCTTCAGGAAGAAGTTGTTGACGCCGACCTTGATGTCCTGGGTGCCGTAGCTGCCCCAGGCCCAGACCTTGCCCTTGACGATCGGGCCGCCCATTTCGCCGCCCCAGTCCTTGATGTTCTGGATAGGGTTGCCGGAAGTGGCGCCTTGACGACGGAGGGTGTCATTGATGTTCGTGGACTGGTACTTGTCATCGGTGTAGTAATAGCGCGCCGAACCCTTGAACTTGTCGGTGCCGCTCTTGGTCACGAGGTTGATGCCGACGCCGGGGCTCTGCATGGTGACGTCAGCACCTCCCGTGGAAATCTGCATTTCCTCGAATGCGTCGAAGTCGTAATAGACGGGGGAAGCGCCGGTCGCGGCCATGTCGGTGATGTCGATGCCGTCGAGGTTCCACTTCGACTGGTTGGACGGTGTGCCGCGGGCCACGTAGCCCGACTGCTGGCCAGACATATTGCCGCCGATGTTCTCGCGGTCAATGATGATGCCGGCCGACTGCTGCATGATGACCCACGGGTCGCGCGCCGAGGGGACGTTTTGCAGCGCTTCCTGGTTGAAGGAGGAGATGCGGCCGTTGTTGCGCGTATCGATGAGGGGCGCTTCACCGGTGATGGTGACCACTTCCTGCATGGCGGAGACATCGAGGGTCGCGTTGATCTGGGCGTTCTGGCCGATCTCGAGTCGGATCTGGTCTCTCACCACCGTGGTAAATCCGGCGAGCTCGAACTTGACCGTGTAAACGCCGATGGGAATGGCGGGGAACCGATAGACGCCCGTCGCGCCGGTTACCGCACTCTGAGGCTGAATCAGAACCGGGCTGGTGAGGGTGACGGTGACTCCTGGAACAATGGCTCCGCTTTTGTCTGCGGCTTTTCCGTAGATTTCACCCGTGATCTGCGCGTGCGCGGATCCAGCGAACAGAACTATGGCCGACGCAAGCGCCGCCAATTTTTTGAGTGACATCATGTCTACTTTCTTCCTCTGAGGGTGGAGGACAAGCGCTGGATTTACAGCGCAGGGTGGAGTGGCAGAACGGTACACCCACCGAAGAAACCCGTCAATCGCTTGAATGAGAATTGGCGGGGCGCGTTCAATCGACTGAATGCCGCCTGGGCGTCTCTCCGGCCTCAGCGCGCTTCCGCGGTTTCCTTCGCCAGAACCTTGAGCCGGGCGTACGACTGGAGGACCGCGTTGGCTTCGCCGAGGTGAACCCGAAGCGTGTAATCGCCCGGCGGAACTTCACCCGGCGTGAAGCCGAGCACGTAGGATCGCCGGCCCTCATCGCCATTCACCACCCTCTCCACCGTGATGGCTCCGGGAGGGTAGAGATTCCCAGCGTCGTCGGTGAGGACCGAGCGGATGTCGATGTCGATGGCAGGGTCTCTCGCAGTCGCCGGATCGTAGGCGATGAGCACAATTCTTTCGCGCTGTCCGGGCCGGACCGTCATGTCCGTGCGCGGGAGGAAGTGCGCGCCGGCCAGCTGGATGTCTTCGGGCAGGCCGCTCAGGTCTCCGCTGCGAAGCGCCACCTCCAGCCAGCCCTTTCCCCTCTCCATGAACAGCGGGGGCAGAAGGTAGCCGCGCGCGGCCTGGCGCTCCGGGACCGTGACTTCGAAGAAGCGTGTCGTCGTTTCGTCGCTTTGCGGTATCTGCACCAGGAACTTCAGCTTGT
>JANNJB010000069.1:0-4954 GCA_031405615.1 Vicinamibacteria bacterium
CGGGCAAGAGTCTGCGCGCAGTCGCCATACCGGCGCTGCTGCTGGGCGCGCTGGCGCTGGCCGCATATTTGTTCGCGCGGCGCCGCCGGGGGTCGATGCCCCGGCACATTCAAATCATGGAAACCGCCAGCCTGGGGCCCAAGCGCTCGCTGATCGTGGCCCGGATCGGTAACCAGACCCTGATCCTGGGATCCAGCGAGGCCGGAATCACGTTGCTCAAGGGAGGCACGACCGCCTTGCCGATCCTGGGCGAAGCTTTCGTCCCGACGGTGACCGATCCGACGGCGGAGAGCGGCCCGACGGCGACCGATCCGATGGCGGACACCAGCTTCGAAATCAGCCAGCCCCTCGAAGAAGCGCTGGCGGACATTCCCGAGCCCGATTCCCCCCGCGTCACCAACCGGGGCGGCTTCCGCGCCATCGAAGGCGGCCTGGCCGGCTTGTTCAGGCGGCGGGGTGGCAAATCCGACAATGACGACGGCAAGGACGACGTCATGTCCGAGGCCGAGGTCCTCACCGCGCCGGCCACGGGTGTGTGGGAGCCGGTGATCGACCAGAAGGACTCGGTCGTCGCGGGGTCGCTGGTGGGTCGCGTCAAGGACGCTTCGGGCCGCCTACTCGCCGAAGTGCGCGCGCCTTTCGCCGGCGTCATGCTCTATGTGGTCGCGACGCCGCCCATCACCAAAGGTGAGCCGGTGGGTTTTGTGGGACGGGTCAAGGTCGAGGGCCAGTGAAGAGCCGGCGGACAAAGCCGCCCGCCTACGACGTAGAAGCCGCGACCCTTCATCTCAAGGCTGCCCATCCGCGGATGGCGGGCCTGATCGAACACGTGGGCCCCTGCGCTCTCGAGACGCACGCTTTGCCTCCCTACGAAGCGCTCATCCAGTCGATCGTCTATCAGCAGCTGAACGGAAACGCCGCGTCCACCATTCTTGGCCGCGTCCTCGCGATCTATGCCCCGAAGTCCTTCCCTTCGCCTGAGGACGTGCTTGCCACCGACGACGCTCCGCTGCGTGCGGCAGGACTCTCGCGAGCAAAGCTATTGGCCATCAGGAGCCTGGCTCAACATGCTCTCGAGGGCGTGGTGCCGACGCGGGCTCAGGCCCTGCGTCTTTCGAACGAGGAATTGATCGAGCGATTGACCAAGGTGCGCGGGATCGGGCGTTGGACCGTGGAGATGTATTTGATCTTCGGTTTGAGCCGGCCCGACGTGTGGCCCGTGCTCGACTTCGGTGTGCGCAAGGGCCTCGGGCTCACGTTCGGCAAACGCGGCGTTCCCAACCCGAAACAGACAGCACCCTTCTTCCGCCGTTTTTCGCCTTACTCCTCGGTCGCGGCCTGGTACTTCTGGCGCGCGTGCGAAGTCGAAGCCGAGGTCTTTTCCAGATTGGCCCGGGTCAGGCCGGCCGTGAAAAACCCACGACGCTGATCATCCGGCCCGCGTTCCCGCCATCCCGCCGATACGAGAAGAAGAGATCTTCACGGCAGCGTGTGCAGAAGTCGACGCGCTCGATATTCGCCTCTGGCAGGCCCATCTCCTCGAGTTGCGCGCGATTCGCGGCGGCGACGTCGAGATGTTTCCTGTTCCTCTCGCCCGCGACGAAGAAGCGCCTGCCCGGATCTCCGAACGCTTCTTCCACCTCCGGGCCCACCTCGTAGCAACACGGACCAATCGCCGGGCCCAGCGTGGCCACGAGCTGCCGCGGGTCGGACCCGGCCGCGATCAGTGAACGAACCGCCGCCTGGGCCACCCGCGACACGGTGCCTCGCCAGCCCGCATGGGCCGCCGCCACGCGTCGATTCGCGGGATCGACGATCAGGATGGGAAGGCAGTCGGCAGTTTCGATCGCCAGGAGCAGGCCGGTATCGGCGGTGAAACTCGCGTCGGCGTCTGGAGGTTCGATCCAGGGAGGGGATGCCACAGCGCAGCCGTGAACCTGGCGGAGGAAGAACACGCCGCCCGCGCGTTCGAACGCCGCCTGGGCCGCCGCCCGAGCGGTTGCGCGGGGCCCCGCCACCCGAAGGCCGAAACCGTGAACGAGTCCCCCGATGCCCGCGAGCCGGGGCGAAGTGAGGAACTCCATCGGTTGGACCGTCGACATTCGACCGCGGACCTTACACTCTCGCCCTCGATGCCCCTTCGCCCCGCGATCCAAAGGCGTCTCCTTCTCGTTCTCCCGCTGGTCCTGCTCGCGGGCTTCGTGTCCGTTCACGGCTTCTGGCTCGGGCCGGATTCGCTGGTCGTCGTGGGATACAGCCTCAGCCCTCCATCATGGCCGCCCGCCCTCGACGGTTTCAAGATCGTCGCGGTCGGGGACATCCACGGCGGAGCCCCCTTTATCGACGAGAAGAAACTCAAGGAGATGGTTCGAAGGATCTCCGCGCAGAGGCCCGACCTCATCGTCTGGCTGGGTGACTACGTGATCCAAGGCATACTCGGCGGAACATTCATGGAGCCCGAACACGTGGCGTCGATCCTCTCCGGGGCCGAAGCGCGGCACGGTCAGTTCGCGGTCATCGGGAATCACGATCGACGGCTGGGACTGGAGCGCATCGAGCGGGCGTTCGACCACGCCGGAATCCCCGTCCTCCGTTGGACCCGGAAGACGCTGATGGTTGGAGAGACGAAACTCCACCTCTTCGGGATGGACGACTTTGAGCTCTCGCCCGCCTACTGGCCGACCTTTCGACGGGCCGAGGAGGAATGGCGGACAATTCCTCCCGCCGAACCGCTCCTTGTCCTCTCCCACAGTCCCGACCTGTTTCCCTGGATCCCCTCCCGCGTGGCCCTCACGATCGCCTCCCACACCCACGGTGGCCAGGTTCGATTTCCCTGGCTCGGGTCTCCGATCGTCCCGAGTTCCTTCGGTCAGCGGTTCGCTCGTGGTCCCATCGTCGAGGCGGGGCGTCACATGTTCGTGAACACCGGAATCGGAACGAGCATCATCCCGATTCGTCTCGGCGTGCCTCCTGAGATCTCCGTCCTCACCCTGCGCGCCCTGGACAGCGCTCCCACGTCCGCGGAAAGGCGCTGATCCTCCATGTCGCCTGGGGCATCCGCGGAACGTTATAGACGGCTCGAGCTGTTGGGCCGGGGCGGCATGGGCGAGGTCTACCTCGCGGACGATCTGCTGCTTCGCCGCAAGGTCGCGATCAAGGTGGTTCAACGCTCGGCCCTCGGAGGCCCCCGCTCCGACAAGCTCCTGCGACGCGAGGCCAAGGCCGCGGCTGCCCTCGACAATCCTTTCATCTGCAAGGTGTACGAAGTGGGCGAGGAGGAGGGGCGGGTCTTCATCGCCATGGAATACATCCAGGGCGAGACCCTGAGGCAGCGGATGCAGAAGGGGCCGATTCCCATCCGTGAAGCCGTGAGCCTCGCGCGCGAGATCGCGGATGGGCTTGAGGAGGCGGGCCGTCAGCGCATCGTTCACCGGGATCTCAAGCCGTCGAACATCATCATCACGGCGCAGGGCCACGTGAAGATCATGGACTTCGGCCTCGCGAAGCGGCTGCATGGCGAAGGAACGATCGACGAGAGCAGCGCGGCGACACCCGACGGCATGGTGGTGGGCACGCGCGAGTACATGTCACCCGAGCAATTGCGCGGCAAACCGCTCGAGCCCAGTTCCGACCTTTTCGCCTTCGGCATCATCCTGTTCGAACTGGTCGCAGGCCGTCATCCTTTCAAGAAGGGCTCGACCCTCGATACCCAGTTCGCCATCCTCAACGAGACGCCGCCCGAACTGGATGCGGATGACCGGGAAGTCCCGGGCGAGCTCTCGGACCTGGTGGAGCGCCTCCTGAGCAAGTCAGCCGGAGACCGGCCCCGGATCGGTGAGGTGAGGGAAACCCTCGCGGCCCTCCAGGACTCCGCGCGGCCCGAAGGCAAGGAAAGGACGCTCGGGACATCCGCGTCTGTCGAGGCGTTCGTGGCGAGGAAGCCGCGCGTGGCCCTTGCCGTGAGCCTCGTCCTGCTCGTGCTCGTCGTCGCTCTGTCGCTCTGGGTCGGCCTGAGGCCGGAGGCGAGGATGCCGCAGGCCAGGATGGCGACACTCGTCACCTGGCCGTCCAATGAGGAACACGCGGCTCTCTCGCCCGATTCGAAGAGCGTCACCTTCATCTCGAATCGCGACGGCGTCAAGGACATCTGGCTGCTGGACCTTTCAGGCGGCGAACCCCGGCGGATCACCCGCGGTCCCGGCAATCTCACCGCCCAGACCTTCTCGGAGGACGGAAAGGAGGTCGCGTACACATTGGAGTCCGAGACCCAGAACCTGTTTCAGACCGTCCGAATAGACGGAGGCCCGCCCACGCGCAGCATCGTCCTGCCCGCCGACAAACGAATCCGACGACTCATTCGATGGCTGGGAGATGCGGTCTTCATGGAGACCCAGCGTCTCGAACTGGTGAAGCTGACTCTTGGCGCCGGAATCCTGACGGAGGTTTCCACTCTTCCTCCACCTCGTCGACCGGCCGCCTTCGATGTCTCGCGGGACGGAAAGACCCTGGCCTACAGCGTGATCGAGAACGACGCGGCTTTCATCTGGCTCCAGCCCCTCGGAGGAGAGGCCCGCCCGGTGACCCAGGGCGCCTTCATGGACGGAGCCCCTTTTCTCTCCGACGCCTCCGGCGGTGGTCGCCTCTTCTTCGAGTCCAACCGAAGCGGCCAGGAGGATCTGTGGCTGATGGAACGGCCCGGCCGCGAACCGCGCCAGATCACATTCGGATCCAATCGCGAGTTCATGGAGAGCGTTTCCGCGGATGGAAACACGCTGGTCTTCAGCGAGGTGCTCGAGTCCGCCGCCCTCTTCTCCTTCGATCCGAGGAGCGGCCGTCGCCACCAGCTCACCGCGGAGAACAAGCGGGACATCACACCCACCCTCTCCGCGGACGGGCATCTGGCCTTCGCCCGGGTCTCGCCGGCCTCCAGTTACCCCTGGACGCTCAGTTCGAT
>JANNJB010000070.1:0-2220 GCA_031405615.1 Vicinamibacteria bacterium
AGCTCGAATTCGTTTACGTCACCCGTGGACGCGTGAATGGGCTCCGAATTCGAATTCCCTCAACAACTTCCGAACAACAGCAACCCCTGTTTTAGAACGTTCTATTTTTCTGGAGGCATTGTGAACACCTTGCTTCGGCGAGAGTGAGCGCGATGGAAGAGGAAGCGCGTTCGATCTGATCGCGAAGGGCGGGACGGGCGGACTTCGTCAGCGCTGGGACCATGGCGGCGAATTCGAGCGCGACGTGAAAACAGTCGAGACGTTCGTGGTCGAGCGGCGGGGTATTTTCGGGCGCGTCAGGCGCGAGGGAAGCGGCGGGCGTACCCTGTTCCTTCTCGTCGGAGGGCACAGGCGTATGAGCGTTCTCGCCGTGAGATTCACAAACGAGCGCCAGCGACTTTGCGGTGGAGCAGTCCGCGCAGCGGAGTGATCCAGAAAAGCGGGACTCCTTTAAAAAGGCACGGCCCAATCGCCGCCCTCACCGGGCAGGGCGGCGATGGCGATCTGCGTGGAGTCCCGCCCCCTCACCCCCGAGATGTAGCAACCGACGTGACCGCCGCTACGCTGCGCGGAACCGTGGATGTCGCGGAACGTCGTACGCGTACTCGTCGCTTCGTGCTCGTTCCTCGGCCGTGATGTTGCCTTCGGGGGGCGAGGTCGCTTCGACTAGACCCCTTCGTTTGCGCTCAGCGACCCGGCCCAAGGGGAAGCTTCGCGCTCCTCGTCCCCAAGACTCCGCGCAGGGTTGATGGCACTTGGACCCCATCCCGCGCAGGTGAGGGATAGCCTGCCGCCCTCCCAAAAATGAGTCGAAGGAAGGGTCCATGTTCTTTACGACAAAGGCCACGAAGAACCGCCTCTCCGGAGGGGTGCTGTTGCGTAACGCGCAACGCGCTATGATGAAGCCGTGATTCAATCAATCCAGCACAAGGGATTGAAGAAGTTCTTTAGCGTTGGAACTGCGGCTGGCATTCAGCCACACCACTCGAAGAGACTGCGAATGCTCCTCTCCGCTCTCGACACCGCTCAGACGATCGAAGACATGAATATCCCGGGTTTGCGGCTCCATCCGCTCAAAGGCTCCGACAGGGGTCGATGGTCTGTTTGGGTGAACGGAAACTGGCGGCTGACATTCGAGTTTCGAGAGGGACACGTCTACGATGTGGACTACGAGGATTACCACTAATGAAGATGCGCAACCCACCCCATCCCGGCGAGTTCATCACAGCCATGTACCTCGAGCCGCACGGCATCAGCGGGCGCCAGCTCGCCGCGAAGCTCAACGTTGCTCCTTCCACCCTGAATCGCATCCTCCTGGGCACCAGCGGGGTCAGTCCGGAGATGGCGTTGCGCCTGGCGAAGACCCTCGGCAGATCGCCAGAGAGCTGGCTTTCTCTCCAGCACTGCTACGACCTCTGGCAAGCCCGCCGCCGCGTTGACCTCGCGAACGTTTCCCCGCTCAACCTCGCGACCGCCTGAGCCGACGAAGCAGTCCTCGGCGCCCCGGCTTGGTATTTGGGCCGGTTCAGCGTACTCGTACACGTAAACGTGAACGGACGAGTACGAGAACGAGTACGTTTACGAACCGCGCCGAGGATTGCTTCGTCGGTCGCTTCTCGACGGCCGACTCGCAATGACGGGGGGGCAACCACTACCGGCCTGGGCTATGCTCGCCGCGCGCGGCTGCGGCGCCGCTCCGCAAGCTTCTTGAACCAAATTCGCAGGAGAAACCCATGCCTACGTTGCTCGATCAGCTCAAGTCGATGACGGTCGTGGTGTCCGACACCGGCGACATCAACTCCATCAGGAAGTTCACGCCTCGAGACGCCACGACCAATCCGTCCCTGATCACCGCGGCGGCGCAGATGCCCGAGTATGCGAGCGTGGTGGAGGGCGCCCTGACCTGGGCGGAGAAACAGGCGGGGTCTTCAGCCGAGACATCGAAGGTGGTGGGTCTGGCCATCGATCGGCTTTCCGTCGAGTTCGGCCTGCGGATTCTCGAGATCGTCCCCGGGCGCGTGTCCACCGAGGTTGACGCTCGTCTCTCCTACGACACCGCGGCTTCTATCGAAAAGGCTCGCTACCTCATCGGCCAGTACGAGGCGGCGGGGGTGAGCCGGGAGCGCGTCCTCATCAAGCTCGCCTCGACCTGGGAAGGGATCAAGGCGTCGAACAGTTTGGCCGACGTGCGGCCCTTGATCCGCCTCATGATCTCGCTCG
>JANNJB010000071.1:0-5704 GCA_031405615.1 Vicinamibacteria bacterium
GCTGATGAAACCCGAGCCGGCGCGAAAGTCTTCGTCGATGCCGGTGAAAAGGACGCGGGTCCCGAGCTTCTTCCCGTTGCGGTTGTAGATGGCCTGGAAGAGTGGCGCGGTGGTCCGCACACCGGCGCGTTCGTTCCCGGAGACGGCGCCCTGCAAGTCCAGAGTTGACACCTCACCGAGAGCGACACGGGCGTCGAGCCCAGCCACGCGGTTCCAGTCGTCGCCGTCGATCCGGTCGGTATAGGCGAGGCCGATCCGGGAGCGCGTCCCCAGATCCCGCCGCGCGCGGAGGATATTGAAGATCGGATGCGTGTCTCCGGTGCGTGAGGTGATCCGGTCGTCGACCGCGGAGAGGAAGCCGACACTCGTGCCGGAAAGTGTGCCGGTCAGTTTCGCTGCGGCAATGGGCGCCGCGATTCGTCGCGTGTAGATCAGTCGGTTCGGGGTCGCGAACTGCTCGAGACCGTCGAGGAAGAAGGGACGCTTCTCTTCGAAGAACACCGCGTTCCTCGGATCGTATTGAATCTGGCTCGCGTCCGACTCCACCTGGGAGAAGTCCGGATTCACGGTTCCATTCAGAGAGAGATTCGGGGTGACGCCCCAGCGCACGTTGCCGCCGATTTCGGGCCTCGAGGTGTCGTAGCCCCAGCTCTCCCCCGCTCGCGGCGCTCCGTCGGACCTGCCCGTGAACTCGGGATTGAGGTCGAGAACAAGGCCGGGGCGCAGTTCGCGCATGCCCTCGATGACGCCGGCCTGGGCCAGGAAAGAGGTGGCATCACGCCGCGCGGGGGCCCACGAATCCTCGTAGCCCGTGTTCTGGCTCTTGCGAAGAACGTGCAGGCCCCAGCTCTGCGTCTCGGTCTTCTGGTAGCGCAGGCTCTTGAACGGGACGCGCACCTCGATCTCATAGCCCTGCTCGGTCAGGCGGCCTTTCGAATGAAAGACGAAGTCGGGAGCGAGGTCTGGAGCCTCGCGTCCGGTGGCGAGGCCGGAGAAACCGCCTCCACTCGAGGCGGCGCTCAGGCCCTCGATCAGCGTCCCGTCGGCCTGAACCCCAAGTGGATTGACGGTGAGGGCGATCGCCTGCCGGCCGTCATTGAAGGTGGAGAGCAGGAACGTGACCGTGTCCTCGGCGGTGAGCTTGTCCCGCTGGGCCAGGCTCGCGCGCACGCTCCCGGCGGGCGCTTCGGCGCGGACACCAAAGTGAATGGCGCTCGCGGAGTAGAAAATGAGAACTTCCGTGTTCTGCTCGGCGGGACGGCCGTCGTTTGGTGAGTACTGAGAGAAGTTGGTGAGCCGCGCCGCGCGCGCCCAGGCAGGATCGTTCAGGTGGCCATCAACCTCGATGTTCTCGTCGAGCCGGGGCACCGCAACTTTCAGTTGATTGTCGCGGCCCTGGTAGGTGATGGAAGCGGGCGCCTCGGCGAAGACGATGGCAACAGCAAGCGCGAAGATCATGGGTGGCCGATGCTAATTCGTAGGGGCAGCCCTTGTGGCTGCCCTTGACGTCTGGGAAGGACGCCCACGTGCGCACTCGCCAAAGGCAACCACGAGCGCGAAGGGCAGCCACAAGGGCTGCCCCTACTCCGTTCGCATCACGGTCATCGGATTCACCCGCACCGCGCGCCATGCCGGCAGCAGACTCCCGCCGATGGTCATCAGGGTGACAAGTGCCGCGGCCGCAAGAAAGGCCGGCGCGTCCAGAGGGTCGAGGCCGGCGAGCAGGGCCGACATCGACCGGCCCGCTGCATAGGCGAGGCCGGCGCCGGCCACGACACCGACGCTGGCGAGCCGCAAACCCTCGCCGATGACGAGACGGACGATATGTCCACGGTCGGCGCCGAGGGCGATGCGCACGCCGATCTCCTGAAGGCGGCTCGACACGCTGAAGGCGATGAGGCCGTGCAGGCCGACCGCGGCCAGGAGAGTCGCGATGAGCGCGAAGGCCTGCAGGACCTTGAGCTGGGTCGAGCGCGAAGCGGTTTCGGCTTCGATAATGTTCTTCATGGTGCGAACGTCGGAAATCGGAACCAGAGGATCCGCGCGCCGGATGATGTCGCGAATCGCGGGGGCGAGCGATACCGGGTCGCCCGCGACCCGCACCGCCAGGTCCTTGGGCGTGTAGAAGGGGACAAAGCCGTCGTTGATCTGCTGATGGCCGAGGTAGACCTGAGGTTCGCTGATGCGTTCGAGTCCGCGCACCTTGACGTCCGCGGCCACGCCGACGATGACCCGATCCTCGAAGGTGACGTTCACGACCCGGCCGATCGCGTCCTGGTTCGGCCAGTATCGCATCGCGAACGACTCGCTGACCACAATCACCGATGGCGGGGTTCGCGTGTCGTACGTGTTGAAGTCGCGGCCCTTGAGCAGCGGAATTCCCAGCGTCTCGAAGTAGCCAGGCGTGATGAACCTCATGCTCACCTTGTCTTCGGCCCGGTTCTCCTCACGTCCGGGGATCTTCACGTCCCAGATTCCTCCTCGCATGACCATCGGGAGGAAACTCGTGTAGGCGGCGTTTTTCACTCCGGGCAGGGCGCGCACTTCACCAAGGACCTTCTCGTAGAACTGAGCGCGCAAGGCAGTGGGGGCATAACGAGTGGTGGAAAGAGACGTGCGTGCGGTCAGGAGACCTTCGGTGGCGAAACCAGGGTCGGTGCCCTGGACCTTCCACAAGGCGCGGATGAGGAGGCCGCAGGAGACGAGAAGCACCACGGAGATGGCGACCTCGGCGAAGACGAGCGCAGAACGCAGGCGGCGCCTTCCTCCGACCCCGCCGCGCGCGCCCTCCCGCAGACCATCGAGGCTGTTCTCGCCATTGAGGGCGAGGGCGGGGACGATGCCGAAGCCGATGCCGGTCGCGAGGGTCATGAGAGCGGCGAAGGCGAGGATCCGCGCATCGATCGCGCCGATATCGGTCAGAGGCAGGTTGGTCGGCGCGAGTTGCGCGAGAAGCGGGGTAACGCCATAGGCGAGGGCGATTCCGACCGCGCCGCCGACCAGAGCCAAAACCACGCTCTCCGTGACAAGTTGCCGGACGAGGCGTTCGCGGCCCGCTCCGATCGCGGTCCGGACCGCGAGTTCTCTGCGGCGCTGAAGCGAGCGCGCGATCAGGAGGCTCGCGAGATTCGTGCAGGCGATAAGCAATACACACAGGGCTGCGCCAAAGAGGGCCATGAGGAGCACGCGGGCCTGATGAGGAGTCTGATCGCGCAGCAGGGCGAGAGTGAGGTCGTTCTCCTTGGGATAGGTCGCCTTGAGGCGCTCGTTGACCAGCTTCATGCCGACACGCGCGCCGTCGATCGAGACCCCCGGCTTCAAACGCCCGACGATCCCGAGGTAGTGATTCGTGCGGTCCTCGAAGTGTCCCGGTCCGAACCGAAAGGGCGTCCAGAAACGGGCGGTGCGATTGGGGAAGGAGAACGAGCGCGGCATCACGCCGACGACGGTGTAGTTCTGATCGTCGAGCCGGATGTCCTTGCCGAGGGCGGCTGCGGCTCCGCCGAACGCCTCGAGCCAGAGGCCATAGCTGAGGATCACGGCGCCGGGGGCGCCTTCGGTGTCCTCTTCGGGAGTGAAGAGCCTCCCCACCTGAGGCGCCACGCGCAGGACGTCGAACATGTTGCTGCTGACCCAGGCGCCGCTCACCCGCAGGGGCTCGCCGGCGCCGTTGAGGTTCATGGACGTCGGGGCATAAGCCCCCATTCCCTCGAAGACGGTGTTCATCTGCTTCCAGTCGCGGAAGTGCGACGGCGAGGGTTCGAAACGCGAGTAGCCGGGTTCGGCCTGGTACAGGCTCACGAGCTTCTCAGACTCGAAGAAGGGCAGCTCTCGAAAGAGCACACGGTCCGTCACGGAAAAAGCCGCGGTGGTGGCGGCGATCCCGAGCGCGGCGACCACCACGGCGGTCAGAGTGAAACCGGGCGTGCGCGAAAGCGTCCGCAAAGTGAACTTGAGATCCTGACCAAGGATGTCGAGATGGGTCAACAGCGCGTTCGACGCGACGTCGCGAATCGCGTCAAGGCAGACACCGAGGAAGGCGAGCGCGCCGTCCGCCGTCTCGAGACGCGCGCGGAACATGGCTCGCATTTCGTCGCCGAACTCCTGACGGAACGATTTCGGATAGAGAAGGAGCAGCGCGTTGTAGAGCCTCATCAGATCTTCTCCGGAGCAAGGCCCGCGGCGCGCGCGAAGCCGACGAGGTCGTTCAGACGTTGAGCCTCGGCCCGGGCGACCGCGCTGCCCAGGGTGGTGATGCGGTAGTAGCGCCGTCTCTCGTCGTCGAGTTCCGGCGCCGGTCTCTCCCGTGTCTCCTCGATGAGGCCGTCTTCGAGCATGCGTTGGATCGATCGATAGAGAGTCCCGGGGCTGAGACGCAAAGCGCCGCCGGTGCGGGCCTCGACGTCCTGGATGATCGCGTAGCCATGTCGGCCCTCTCCAGTCACGGCCAGGAGGATGTGAAACGTCGCCAGCGGGAGCGGTAGGAACGGGGTGGGGTCGAGAACCGGGCTATTCACAGAGTGAGTATATCCATGTTGGATATATGGACGAAGATCGTGCGCTCGGGGTTCCCAGATTTCTATTTGTGTGTTTAAAGCACTATTTTAGCTAGGCTTAACAGGCTGTAGCGGAAATTTTACTTGACGTTATTGGAACATCGTAACGATACTTAACGTCGTTAAGTCACAGCACGGAGTTAATCGACATGGGAATCCCGGAACGAAAAGAGCGTGAGAAGGAGGATGTGAGGCGGAAGATCCTCGAAGCCGCCCACGACCTCTTCGAGACGCGCGGTTACGAGAGCGTGACGATGCGCGCGGTCGCGGACGCGATCGAATATTCGCCGACCACGATCTACCACCACTTCGCGAGCAAGGAAGATCTCGTCCAGGCGCTGTGTTTCGCGGACTTCGAGAAGCTCTCGCAGGCCATGGGCGATCGTCCGCTGCCCGAAAATCCGATCGAACGGATCCGAACGCTGGGCCATGCCTACGCGACCTTTGGTGTCGCGAATCCCAACCATTACCGGTTCATGTTCATGACGCCGGGCGACTGGCAGAAACACGCGAACGAGGACGACACGCCGCCCTCGCGCTCCTACGCTTTCCTCCGCGATGCCGTCGTCCATGCGATGGATCAGGGCTATTTCGAAAAGGGTGACATCGATCTCGTGGCCCAGATCCTGTGGTCGGGAATCCACGGCGTGGTCTCGCTCCTCATCACCCTCAAGCCCGAACAGTTTCCGCGTGTCCCGCCTCGCCCCGGTCTCATCGAGGCCGCGATGGAAGCCACGCTCCGCGGCCTGCTCGTCGCGCGAAAGGAAAAGTAATGGTCTCCCTCGCGCGCAAGAATCTCCTCCACGATCGGATCCGCTTCGCGATCACCCTCGCCGGTGTGGCCTTCGCAGTGACTCTGGTCCTTGTCCAGGTGGGACTCTTCCTCGGCCTGCTCGGCAAGGCCACGGTCACCATCGAGAACTCGAACGCCGACATCTGGATCGTCGCCAAGAACACTCCGAATGTCGACTTCGGCAATCCTTTTCCCGAAACCGCGTTCCTTCGCGCACGCGGCGTGCCGGGCGTCGAACGCGCCGATAACGCGATCGTCCAGTTCGTCAACATTCAACTGCCCAGCGGCGCCACCGAGAACGCACTCGTCTACGGTCTGTCGGATCCGGCCTTCTGGAACCTGCCCTGGAAGGTCG
>JANNJB010000072.1:0-1764 GCA_031405615.1 Vicinamibacteria bacterium
AGTAGCGGGCTGCGCCCCCCGGGGCGCGCACCAGGGAGACATTCAGGAGGGCGGGCACGAAATGTCCCGCGAAATGGCGGTATCTCTTCTCCATCTGGTAGGAACGAACCTCGCCGGCCACGAGCCGGCCCAGATTGCGCAGGTCGGCCTCGAGGTCGTCGGGGTGAGTGATGTCCTGGAACGTGCGGGCGAGCAGATCCGCCTCGTCGGCCCCCACGAGTTCGCACATCGCCCGATTGACTTTGATGAACCGGCCTTCGGGGGATACGAGAGCCACGCCGATGGGGGGGAACTCGAAGGCTCCGGCAAAGCGCTCCTCGGACGCCCGCAGGGCTTCCTGCGCGTCGCGCCGGGCGCGGTTCACCATCGACAGCGCGATCTTGTCCGCGAGCTGGCACGCGAAGTCGACCTCATCCCGTTCCCAGTGGTGGGGCCGGTTTACATGTTCGAGGCAGAGCAGACCGAGGCGGTGGCCGGAGACCGCGATCAACGCGTCCAGCATCGATGTGATTCGAAGCGGCTTCAAGTACCCCTCGACGTATCCCGCGGTGCGTGGGTCGTCTTGCGCGTCGTGGGCGTCCACGAAACGCACCCCCCTTAAAGCCGCGAACTCCGGCCCATACTCCGAGCGCTCGAGGACCGCGCCCGAAGAATGGCGTCCCGGAGTCGCCTCGAAGAGGTCGATGCAGCGGAGCTGGCTTTCGTCTTCGTTGAACAGCCACACGTTGGCGCGCTCCACTCCGGTCGCCTTCGCCGCGACCTCGGTGATCTCGCGTGCCAGCTGCTCGACATCACCCGCGACAAAAGCGTCCGACCCCGAGAGGGAACTGATGGCGGTCTGCTGCCGCTGCATCCTCACGAGGATCGCGGCAAGGTCTTCACTCCGCGGAGTCTCCACCAAGCGAGTCTAAGTCCCCGCTCCTCGCGGTCGGCAGCGGACGCGATAGGCTTCGCGGCGGGAACGCCCTTGATTGTCCTCGAAACCGACAGACTCGTTCTTCGCCATTTGACCCTGAACGATGCTCCCTTCATTCTGGAACTCCTGAACGAGCCCTCGTTTCTCCGCTTCATAGGAGACCGCGGCGTCCGTTCGCAGCAGGACGCGCGTCAGTACATCCTGAACGGACCGATCGCGAGCTACAAGAAGAATGGATTCGGCCTTTGGCTCGCCTTCCTCAAGGAAACGGGGGATCCCATCGGGATCTGCGGCCTGCTGAAGCGGGAGACGCTGCCGGATCCCGACGTCGGCTTCGCCTTCCTCCCCGCTTATTGGCGGCAGGGGTATGCGCTCGAGTCCGCCTCGGCGGTGTTGAAGCACGGCAGTGAGTCCCTTGGACTAAAACGCATTGTCGCCATCACCTCGCCCGACAATGTCGCCTCCATCGGCGCCCTCGAAAAGATGGGAATGAAGTTTGAGGCGATCATCCGGCTCGACGGCGACCGCAGGGACGTCCGGCTTTTCGCCACGGAGGGACCATGATTCTTCAGGAAGATCCGTTCGTCGACCTCGACACACCGACCGGCCCCATGCGGACATACATCTACCGGCCGGTGGCGCCCGGCCGTTATCCCGGGCTCGCCTTCTTCTCGGAGATCTTCCAACGCACCGGGCCCATCAAGCGCACCGCCGCCCTTCTGGCCGGACACGGCTTCGTGGTCGCGGTGCCCGAGATCTTCCACGACCTCGAGGCCCCGGGCTGCGAGATCGCCTACGACGCGGCGGGCGCGGACAGAGGGAATGCGGACAAGATTGGCCGTCCGGTG
>JANNJB010000073.1:0-2626 GCA_031405615.1 Vicinamibacteria bacterium
CGGGCCGGAGGCGGCGATCGATTTCAACGAGCTTCGGCGCCTGTGGTTCGATGCCACGCTCAAGGGTGTGGACAACGGCATGCTGGGCGGACCGCCGGTTCATATCTTCGTGATGGGCGGGGGCTCGGGGCAAGCGGACTCACGGGGCCGCCTGCAGCACGGAGGATCGTGGCGGGAAGAGACCGCCTGGCCTCCTCCGGCTGCGCGTGTCCTGACCCTCCATCTCCACGGCGATGGTTCGCTGCGGCCCGAGCCGCCCGCGGAGAACGCTCCGCCTTTGAGTTTTCTGTTCGACCCGATCGACCCCGTCCCGACCGTGGGCGGTGGGGTCCAGAACGGGATGTTCTCCTCCCTGATTCAGGGCGGTCCCTACGACCAGCGGGGTCGCGAGGACCTCTGGGCGTGCTTCGACACGAGGCCGCTCGCGGAACGGGGCGATGTCCTGGTGTTTGAAAGCGCTCCGCTCGAGGCCGAGGTCGAGATCACGGGGCCGGTGAGCGTCCGACTTTTCGTTTCCTCGTCGGCGAAGGACACGGATTTCACCGCGAAGCTCATCGATGTCTACCCCAAAGGTCCCGACTGGTCCGAGGGCTTTGCCATGAACCTGACCGACTCGGTCGTTCGCTGCCGCTACCGCGATGGCTTCACGGGCGAGACGTGGCTCGTGCCCCATCAGGCGGTCGAGGTCACGATCGAGCCGCAGGCGGTCAGCAACGTTTTCGCGCGCGGCCACCGGATCCGGCTCGATGTTTCGAGCAGCAATTTCCCGCGTTTCGACGTCAACCCGAACACCGCCGAGCCCTGCGGCCGCGAGACAGCCATTGAGATCGCCACGAACCGGGTATTCGTCGACCTCGAGCACCCTTCAAGCCTTACGTTGAGCACGGTCTGACCCTCCTCAGTTAGAATTGGCGCTTCCACGCCCCCGGTGGCGGCCGTTTCCCCGGGCGTGCTCCCGACCCCCCTCCCCCAAGGTTCCTCTTTTAGGAGAAATGCATGTTCTCGTTCGTAGAGCGTAAAACGCTCAAGCGCGCCATCTTCATGGCCGCGGCTCTCGTGATCCTGGCCGGCGCGTCCCCCGCCTTCGCGAGCGAAGCCGAGCTCGTCCTGCCTGATCTCACTTCGGTCAGCTTCTTCGGCATGACCGGTTGGTCCATCCTCTTCCTCGGCATCTTCGTTTGCCTGGCGGGAGCGGTGTTCGGCATGGTCTTCTACAAGCAACTGCGGGACATGCCCGTCCACTCGTCGATGCTCGAGGTCTCCGAGCTGATCTACGAGACCTGCAAGACCTATCTGCAGACCCAGGGGCGGTTCATCATGCTCCTGTGGGTGTTCATCGCTTCGATCATGGTGGTGTACTTCGGCTGGCTGCGGCACTTCTCGATCGACCGCGTCCTGCTCATCATCTTCTTCTCGCTCGTGGGTATCGCGGGCAGCTACGGTGTGGCGTGGTTCGGCATCCGCATCAACACCTTCGCCAACTCCCGCACCGCCTTCGCGGCGCTGCGGGGCAAACCCTTCCCGACCTACGCGATCCCGCTCAAGGCCGGGATCTCGATCGGCACCCTGCTCATCTCCGTCGAGCTCGTGATCATGCTCGCCATCCTCCTCTTCGTTCCCGGCGAATACGCAGGCCCCTGCTTCATCGGCTTCGCCATCGGTGAGTCCCTGGGTGCTGCGGCCCTTCGCATCGCGGGCGGCATCTTCACCAAGATCGCCGACATCGGTTCCGACCTCATGAAGATCGTCTTCGACGTCAAGGAAGACGACGCGCGGAACCCCGGCGTCATCGCCGACTGCACGGGCGACAACGCGGGCGACTCGGTTGGCCCCACCGCGGACGGCTTCGAGACCTACGGCGTCACCGGCGTCGCCCTCATCACCTTCATCCTCCTCGCCGTGGCGGACTCCACGGTCCAGGTTCAGCTCCTGGTCTGGATCTTCGTGATGCGCATTCTCATGATCGGCACTTCCGTGGCCTCCTACTTCATCAATGAAGCGTTCGCCTCCAGCAAGTACCTCAAGGCCGACAAGATGAACTTCGAAGCGCCCCTCACGTCGCTCGTGTGGCTGACCTCGCTGCTCTCGGTGGCCGTCACGTACATCGTGTCCTACCTGATGATCCCGAACCTCGCCTCGGACCCGACCCTTTGGTGGAAGCTCTCCTCGATCATCACCTGCGGCACACTCGCGGGCGCGATCATTCCCGAACTCGTGAAGATCTTCACCTCCACCGAGTCGAGTCACGTCAAGGAAGTGGTCACGGCGTCGCGCGAAGGCGGCGCCTCGCTCAACATCCTCGCCGGTCTCATCGCCGGCAACTTCTCGGCCTTCTGGCTCGGTCTTGCCATCACCGCTCTCATGGGTATCGCGGCGGCCATCTCGTCCGGCTTCCCCGCGGGCCTGATGCTCGCTCCCGCCGTCTTCGCCTTCGGCCTCGTCGCCTTCGGCTTCCTCGGCATGGGTCCGGTCACCATCGCGGTCGACTCTTACGGTCCGGTTACCGACAACGCGCAGTCGGTGTTTGAGCTGAGCACCATCGAACAAATGAAGGGCATCGACGCGGAGATCGAGAAGGACTTCGGCTTCAAGCCCGACTTCGCGAAGGCGAAGCATTTCCTCGAAG
>JANNJB010000074.1:0-3489 GCA_031405615.1 Vicinamibacteria bacterium
GACACCGACCTAGCCCCGGCCATACGGACGGCCCGGAACCTGTTCCCCGCCAGCCCTATCTGCATCGCCTTCTCCTCGAGCACTACAAGAGCGATCTCTACAATCCCACGTTCAGCCTCGGCATCTACACCTTCGGCAACCTCGAAGGGTTCCTGCGCAACACCCCGACCCGCTTCGTCGGCCTCACCCCCGAGGCCTCGCTCGAGCGACTGTGGAAGTTCACGCTCTTCGGCGCCTACGTGCAGGACGAGTTCCGGGTCTCCGACCGCTTCTCCGTCCACGCGGGTCTGCGCTACGAGATGTCGACACTTCCCAAGGACGCCGAAGGTCGCGACTCGACCATGGTCTCGATCATGGACCGGACTCCCACCACGGGCCTTCCGTACGGGAGTTCTCCGAAGCTGAATTTCTCCCCCCGCATGAGCTTTGCGTGGGACGTCAGGGGTGACGGAACCCTCGCGGTGCGCGGCGGCTACGGCTACTACTTCAACGTCAACAACCAGCAGAACCTGATTGTCACCATCACCAATCCCCCGGTGACCCCGCGCGCGATCATCGCGAATCCGACGTTTCCCCAGCCGCCCTTCGCCCGGGCGGCCACGAACTCGATCCGGCCCGTGCAGTGGGACCTCCAAAATCCCCGCGCCCACGTCTACAACGTGAATGTCCAGAAGGAACTCTGGGGCAACACCGTGGTGACCATGGGCTACGCGGGTTCCCGCGGCAAACATCTCCTGCGCAGCGGCGACGTCAACGTTCCCACCCCCGAACTTCGTCCGGATGGCACCGTCTTCTACTCGGCGACCGGGGCCCGCCCGAACGCGGCCTACGGCGTCATCGAGCAGAAGACGAGCGATGGCGACTCCTGGTACAACGCCGGCATCTTCGACGTGCGTCACACCACGAAGTCCCTGCGGCTCCAAGCCTCCTACACTCTCTCCCGCGCCATCGATACCACTCAGGCTTCGACGTTCTTCTCCGACGCGACCAACGGCACGACATCCGCCTTCCCCGAGCCCTTTGGCCTCGAGACCAACAAGGGCCCGGCCGATTTCAACGCCACCCACAATCTCGTCTTGACCGGGACCTGGAACTTCGCGAACAACTGGCAGGCGTCGGTCATCGGCAGATACCGCAGCGGTAATCCGTTGACCACGTTTGTGTCGACCAACCGGTCGCGCTCCCGCTGGTCTCCCTCGATTGGCCCGGGCCTCGGCCTCGACCGTCCCTCGCTCGCCCCCGGCCGCACGCCGGAGAGTGCGGTGACCGGCAACCCGGATCAGTGGTTCGATCCGACCGCGTTCGTCCTGCCTGCGGCGGGGACCTTCGGGAACACCGGGCGTGGCGCCTTCACCGGACCCGACCTTCGCACGGTGGATCTCTCGCTCGTGCGTTTCTTTCCGTTCAAGGCGTTCGCGGACACGGGGCGGCTCGAGTTCAGGGTCGAGGCCTTCAACATCTTCGACCGTGCGAATTTCGGCATTCCGTCTCTTCTCGCGTACACCGGATCCGCGGACAACGAAGCGCCCCTGACCACGTTCGGCCGCATCCGGACGACGGTAACGTCCGCGCGTCAGATTCAGTTGGGTATCAGAGCGACGTTCTGATCGTTTCGCGGTCGCTGACGAACCGCTCGCGCTAGGCCCCCGCTTGCGCGGGGGTGACGTGGGTGTCCAATCGGCTTGGTAGAGGTGCCGGCGCGGAGTTTGGACCTCCGGGCTTGGCCCCGTTGCCCGGAGCCCCCGCCCCGCTGTTTGACCTCACGTCACCCCCGCGAAAGCGGGGGCCTAGCGCGAACTCCCGTTAGCGACCGCGACGACGCTCATTCGCTTCATCCGGAACGCCACCATCTCCTCGGCGTTTCGAACCAGAAGAACATCGCCCGCGAGCGTGGGGTGATTCCACGTCTTGCCCTCCACGGCCTTGAAGCGCGCGACTTCGCGAAACTCGCCGGGGGTGGCAGAGACAAGAGCGATCTCGCCCTCTTCTGACGACACAAGCAGAAGATCCTGGTCGGCGAGCAGAACCATCTGGCCGCCGCCGTAGCGGCCGCCCTTCCAGTTCTTCTTGCCATCGATAAGGCTGATGCTCGACAGGATGGTGCCGTCGAAGCCGTAGGCGTGGCCCTTGTGCACCACGAAGTCGTTGAAGTATGGCTTCAGGCCGCGCGAGGTCCAGCGCGTCTCGACCGTCCATCCCGCGGCTCCCTGAGCCAGCGCGAGTCGACGGATGCCCGCTCCCCCCGAAGCGTCCGCCCCGGCCAGCAAGACGTCCCCATTCTCGGCAATCCCCGGCTGAACGATGCTCACGCCATCCTCCCAAGCATGCTCCCAAAGCACCGCGCCGTCTTTTGGCGCCACTGCGACCGCACCGCCGCCGCGCAGCAGGACGATCTGGGGCACGCCGCTCATGGTCACGAGGTGAGGTGAGCTGTACCCGCCGCCGCCAACCTTGGGCCCGAACCAACGCGGCGTGCCCGCTAAGAGGTCATAGCCCACAAGTCGTCCCGAGGCTGCGACCACCACGAGGTCGTCGACCACCAGAGGCGAACCGGCAAACCCCCACAAGGGCGTCTTGGCCCCGGTGTCTGTGGCAGCGTTGCGCGACCAGACGAGCGAGCCATCCGCGGCGTTGAGGACATTGACGATTCCTGTGCCGCCGAGCGAGTACACACGGCCGCCGCTGAGCGTAGGGGTGCCACGAGGGCCGGCGCCGCCATTCGACTCCCAGAACCGCGCCTTGTCCTGGTGCCGCCACACTGGCTGGCCCGTGGTGAGGTTGTAGCAGGACACGATCTCGTCCTCGCCTCGCTGTTCCTGGGTGTACGCGAGATCGCCGCTCACTGCGAACGACGACCAGCCGGGCCCGACGGGCTGGCGCCACATCTCCACGGGCGGCGTCGCGGTCCAGTTGGTCTCGAAACTCACGCTGCGGATCGCGCTGTCGCGATTTGGGCCGCGGAAGCCGGGCCAGACGGCAACCGATTCGGCTGGCGCAGGGACTGGCTCGACCACCGGTTCGGCGCGCTTTATCGCCTGCTTGTCCGCGGGAGCGATCGCCGTTTTCTCGCCGGCCGGCGCTGCGGGCTCGGGCGCCGCCGGGGCTACGCTCGCCGCCTTCGGGAGAAGGAGGGGAGGCGCACTGGCATCCCGCGCGAGCAGAAGGTCCTCAGGAGTGGGCGTCCAGCGCCAGTGAAGATCCATCCGCTCGGAGCCGATGCCGCCGGTTCGGATGAGGGTGAAACTGAGGGGGGCGAGCACCAGAACCGCGACCATGGAGGCGCGCCGGGCCGTCGTCGACAGATTCCGAGTGGCCGCAGCCCACGCGACGAGAGCCACGCCGACCACCGGGATGGACATGATGGGCAGCAGGTACCCCATTCCCGCGTTGGCGATCGAGATGTGGACCAGGCGCGACGTTGCGGCAATCGCGCCGATCGCCAGGGCGATGGCCCCCAGCCGCTCAACCCACGGGGCGCGGCTTCCGAGC
>JANNJB010000075.1:0-3838 GCA_031405615.1 Vicinamibacteria bacterium
GCTACTTCGTTCATGGCGCCCGCACGGACATGTACCGGCAGGCCGTCCTCGCCTCCGTCGCCCAGCTCGCGCTGCCGTTCGCGGCGCGCGTGGTCGCCGAGGGTGTGGAGACCGAGGGCGACCTCGAGGCGGTGCGCCACGCCGGCATCAACCTCGTCCAGGGCTACCTCTTCGGCCAGCCCTCCACCCAGACCAGCCCCGCGATCACTCGGCCGCGCTTCAGCTGAGCGGGCTTTCGAACAACTCGATCACCTCGTCGCTCGGCCCGAAGAACGTCGCCGAGGCGACCGGACCAAAGGGAGGCGAGTCGTAGCGCGCGACGCCGATCGGCTTTCCGCCGAGACTCTTGATGCGCGCGGTCGCCTTCTCGAGATTGTTGACGAGCAGGGACATCATCAGGGGACCGCGGCCCGGGGCCGCGGAACGGGCCTTCAAGGAGCGAGACGGGACGCCCATGTACTGGACGAGTTCGACCCGGCCGGTCGCCCGCTCGCCGCGCATGACCAGGTTGATGTTGTGGACCTTCGTGCCCTGAGGCAGGCCGAGGAAGTGCCACAGGTGCTCGATCACCCGGTCGTAGAGCGGCTCGAAGCCCAGCCCCACGTAGAACTCCTCCGATCTGCGGGCGTCGAAGCAGTGCACCGCGAGGGTTTGAATCTCCGTGGCATCGCGTCCCTCCGCAAAGGGACCGAGCGTGCGTTCGATCTCGCCGACGACCTGAAACACGTCGAGCAGGGTTCCGTCCGGGTCGTAGCACTGAGAATCCCAGGCCGCGATGTTCTGCTCAACTTCCCAATAGGTGGGCTTTGATTTCTCTTTCGCACCGGATCGTCCGAGCAGGTCCCACGCCGCGTTGATCTCCCTGACCCGGAAGTTGACCGCGTAGGCCCCGAGGTCCTGAGCACGCGCAGGCGCCGCCCACACGTGTTCGCCCGCAGGCGTCCATTCGACGAGGCGCAGCATTCCCGAGTCGACGCCCGGGATGCCCATGACCGCGTAGCGCCCGGCGATGCCCGCGGGGATCCGCCACGCCTCGCTGAGGGCTTCGTGGTCCACCCGGGTCCTCGAGATTTCCTCGAGAGAGAAGGCGTCGGCGTAGAAGGCGATCGAACGATCGAGATCCTTCACTCCAACGGTAACGAGCTTGATTTCAGAGAACATGCGGCCGCTATCCTTTCATATTGCGGACAGCGAGTGGGCGCTCTCTGCTAGGATTCTCCCCGCTCTTAAGGCCTCGCATCGGGCGCCAACTGACGCGCCCCCCCAAAGGGCCGCCCTCGACGTCGGCCAAACGGGCCGCCGAGTTCCGTTGCTTCAAAGAACCCTTCATGCCCGACATCGACGCCCAACAGCTCGCACTTGGCCTGACGAACTACCTCGTTTTGCTCTTTTCGTTGTCGTTTCACGAGTCGGCGCATGCGTGGATGGCCCTGAAGCTCGGTGACGACACCGCGGAAAAGCTCGGGCGGATCACGCTCAACCCCGTGCCCCATATCGACATTTTCGGCACCGTGCTGATGCCGCTGCTCCAGATCTTCGGCGGCTTTCCGGTCATCGGCTGGGCGAAGCCCACCCCCTACGATCCCGGTCGGTTCCGCCCCGAAGTCTCGCTGCGGCGGGGCCACATCTCCGTGGCCGGTGTGGGTCCCATCTCCAACCTGATCCTCGCCCTCGTCTTTTCCGTTGTCTTCTTCGTGATCCTGCGTCTCGACCTCGAGCCGGGTGGGCTGCGCGACGGTCTTTACAGTCTGATGAGCGTGGGGATCGCCATGAACGTCGCGCTCGCGGTGTTCAACATCCTCCCCGTGCCGCCGCTTGACGGCTCCCACATCCTCTCGTGGTCCCTGCCGCGTGAGATCGGCGAGAAGTTCGATCACATCGCCCTTAACTACGGGATGATCATTCTCTGGATCCTCTTCCTGAGCGGTCTGCTCGGATGGCTCATCGGGCCGATCCAGCGCTTCGTAGTCCTCGGCATCTTCGACATCATCAGGTAGGGCCATGGAATCGAAACCGAAACCGCGAATCCTCTCGGGCATGCGTCCGACCGGCGCCCTGCATCTGGGCCATCTCACCGGAGCGCTCGACAACTGGGTGCGCCTCCAGGACAGCTACGACTGCTTCTACAGCGTCGTCGACTATCACGCTCTCACCACCGAATACGAAGATCCCTCCGCGATCCGCGCCAACGTGATCGAGGTGACGCTCGACTGGCTGGCCGCGGGCATCGACCCTGGCAAGTCCTGCGTCTTCATCCAGAGCCTCGTGCCCGAACACGCCGAACTCCATCTGCTTCTCTCGATGACCACGCCGGTGTCGTGGCTCGAGCGCGTGCCGACCTACAAGGATGTTCAGGCGAACCTGGCCAACCGCGACCTCGCGACCTACGGCTTTCTCGGCTATCCGCTGCTCCAGACCGCGGACATCATCATCTATAAGGCGAACGCGGTCCCGGTGGGGGAGGATCAGGCCCCGCACATCGAGATCTCCCGCGAGATCGTGCGCCGGTTCAACAATTTCTACGGGCCGATCTTTCCGGAACCGCAGACCCTGTTGACCCCGGTCCCGCGCACGCCCGGCACCGACGGCCGGAAGATGTCGAAGAGCTACAACAACTCCATCCTGCTCAAGGACACCGAAGCGGAAATCCGGTCGAAGCTCAAGACCATGGTCACCGATCCCGCGCGCCAGCGGAAGACGGACAAGGGCGATCCGGCGAAGTGCCCGGTGTTCGATCTGCACAAGGCGTTCTCCACGCAGGAGACGCGCGACTGGGCCACGCTTGGCTGCACCACTGCCACGATCGGCTGTATCGAGTGCAAGACCCGGCTCGCCGACCACATTGTGGCTCGAATCGAGCCCATGCGTCAGAAGCGCGAGGAACTCCGCCGCCGCCCCGACACCGTGATGGACATCCTCAAGGACGGCAGCGCGCGCGCGCGCAAGGTCGCCCAGGCCACGATGGAAGAAGTCCACCGGGCGATGAAGATCGCGTATTGACCTCCTACGGATCCCCTCCTCATCGACAAATGTCCGACCAGCCCAAAGACGAAAACGTCCCCGCGACGGCGGAGCCCGCGACCGCGTTGCCGGTTGAAGGAGGCGAAGCCCCCGCTGCCCCGGCGGTGGCGGAGGAGGCGAACAAGCTGGTCGCCCCCGCGGGCTGGGAGCCCACGTTCCCCGAAGACGCCCCGAAAATTCAGCTCAAGTTCGAGATCGAGGACTTCGAGGGTCCGCTCGATCTGCTGCTCCATCTGATCCGCAAGGACCGGATGGACATCAAGAACATCGCGATCGCCCCGATCACCAAGGCCTACATCGAGTACATCCGCCTCATGGAGATCCTGAACCTCGAGGTGGCGGGCGAGTTCATGGTGATGGCGGCGACGCTGATCCACATCAAGTCGAAGATGCTCGTCCCCGTGTCGCCGAGCGAGGTCGAGGAGGACGGCGAGGATCCCCGCGAGCTGCTCATCCAGAGGCTTCTCGAGTTCGAGAAATACAAGCAGGCCGCGGGAGTGCTCCGGCAGCAGTACGAGATACGCACCGCCACCTGGATCCGCCCCGACGAAGTGGTTCCGAAGTTCAAGGACGACACCGGCGAAGAGATGCTCGAAGCGGGTCTTTTCGACCTGGTGTCTGCGTTCAAGGAGCTGCTCGACCGCCGCAAGCTCCTCGTCCAGCATGAGATCGAAGGCGAGGGCAAGTCTCTTGACCAGGCGATCGCCGACCTGCTCGCCATGATCAAGGCGGGCGAGTCGCTCGAGTTCATGACCATCTTCGAAAACCTCAGCACCAAGGCCGAGATGATCCTGACGTTTATCGCCCTCCTCGAGCT
>JANNJB010000076.1:0-3265 GCA_031405615.1 Vicinamibacteria bacterium
CCGGTGAGCTGGCCGGTCCAGTAGGCCAGGCCCGGAGCATCCGGGGCACGGCCGAGCACGTTGTTGTAGACCAGAGTGACGAAGGCATCGTTGATCAGCGCGCCATAGGTGGCGATGAACTCAGGTGATCCCGCGAACGCCTGAGAGATGCTGTTCAAGGGCAATCCCGCCCGGTACTGGGCGATCCAGTAGTCGAGGCCGGGCTTGTCGGGGATGCGGTTGAAATACGCGAAGTAGAGCCGGGTGACGGGAGCGATGGCACCCTGAAACTCCCCGGAATCGAAGAACGACTTCGTAACGGCGGCGCGCGAGGTCCCGCCTCCGATCATCGACGTCCAATGCGCGATACCGCCTGAATCGCCCTCGCGTCCCAGGAAGTCGAGGTACTGCTGCATCGCGAACAGGCGTGGGCTCGTGAAGACGTCGTTGTCCTTGGTGCAGGCGTTGGTACCCTCCGTCGACTCCATGGTGTCGGGGATGCCGTCCTGGTCGCTGTCGAAGGCGCCACCCGGTGTGCACGCGACGATCGTTCCAGCCGCCTGCACCCGGCCGATCCCCGCATTCACGCTGCTGCCCAGATTGACGAAGAAACTTTCGTCGGGCTCGGAGATGGTGTCTCCAAGAATCGGAACCGCGATGGTCTGCGTCGTCACCCCGGGCGCAAAGCTCAAGGTGCCAGAAACCGGAGTGTAGTCGGTGCCGGACGTCGCCGAGCCGCCGACGGTCGCGTACGTCACCGACGCCGATTGGGTCAGCGCTTCAGACAGGGACACCGTGAAAATGGCGGTGGTGCCGCTGGTCCCCTCCGCAATTGAGACGTCGTTGACGGAAAAGGAGACATCGGGTATACCCAGCCGCGTTGCCATGATGTTGTCGACTCGAAAGTTCACGTTGGAGGTCGACAGTGCTGGGACAAGGGTCTGGGAGGCAGAGAAATTAGGGCTCATCAACTTCTGGATACCGTCGCGGTACCACCGGCTTACGCCGTCAAGACCCACCTCGAACTTGAACGTATGGAACGCCGTATCCCGATTGAAAGGGACAAACGTAGAGAGCGGGGCGGTGTTTGTGGTGCTGTACTTCACTTGCGGCCCGTAGGGGGCGTCGCAATACACTTGGACGAACACGTAGCCTGCCAGAGCGACTATAGCCGACCCCGCTCCTGGCGACGCCCCACACGCGATGTCGACCTGAAACGAAAAATTGGCGCTCGGAGAGAGCGGACTGATGTCGGCCAACATGCTATAGCCGATGCTAAAGTCCGTTCCTCCTGCCCCAAGGGAAGGGGATGGGTTCCCCGCAGCCAGGTCGATCACCGGCGTCTTTTGAACGATCCAATGGCCGGGGAGCGGGCCGGAGAAATTGTCCATGAATATTCGCCTCTGTGCGGCCGCGACTGCGGGCAAAGCGGCGAGGGCGCAGGTGAGAAGGAGCAGAACACGCCCCCCTCGACGAAGTCGGAAGAAGGCGGCGGCAGTTTGCATTGGGACACCCTGGGGTCCGCAGGCGGACCCGAATCGGACAACGACGTGGAGAGAGCCTAGCAGAACGCTGAAAAAACCATGTTCGAGCTTCATGTACTTGAGGTGGTGACGATCAAGTTGCAGGGGCCTGCCACTCGTGGCCGTTGACGTAGATCTGGATCTGACACGGAAACCAACTCTGGAGCTTGACGTCGTCTCGATGATTCGCGCGCGGGCCTCGTCCCCGCGTTCCATGCGGCCGTAGGCGCGATCTATCCAGCGGGCCTGGGCGCAGAAGGCCTCAAACTTCGCGCGGTTCGTGAGAGCGAGGAGCGGGCCTCGAGCCAATCGAGACGGCCGAAAGTGGCCGGTATGGAGGCAGGCGAAAGGGCTTTGCTTCGGTGCGAAAAGTGTCCCCGGAGTGTCCCCGCGAGAGGAGCCGACCCGAAGGGCCGGACGACGGCTGTTACGAAAAGCCCGTCGATATTGGCTAAAACTGGTCGGGGCGGGAGGATTCGAACCTCCGACCTCCTGCTCCCAAAGCAGGCGCGATACCAGGCTACGCTACGCCCCGACGGTTACGCTGGGTTGGCAGTTTAGCCGACCGAGGCGGACGATTAGAGTTCCCCCCATGAGCGAATCGTCCGGGAACCGGAAAAATGTCGTCGTCCTGGGCGCCGGGATGATCGGGGCGGCTATGGCTCAGGACCTGGCCACGCAGGACGCCTTGCAGGTGCACGTCGCCGATTCGCGGCAGGAGAACCTCGACCGCGTCTTGAGTCGCGCGCGGGTGCGCACCCATCACGTCAACCTGGGCGACCCTGCCGTCCTTCGCGGGCTGCTCAAGGGCAGCGAACTTGCGATCGGAGCTCTGCCAAGCGTGATCGGACTGCAGACCGTTAAAACCTGCGTGGAAGCCGGCTGCAATATCGTCGACATCAGCTTCATGCCGGAAGATGCGCGCGTGCTCGACGCGCTGGCCAAGCAGCATCGCGCGATCGCCATCACGGATTGCGGCGTCGCCCCCGGCCTCACCAACATGGTGGCGGCCCACGCGGTCTCTCTTTTCGATTCCTGCGAACGTATCGAGATGGCGGTGGGCGGCCTGCCCGCGGTGCGCCAGTGGCCGTTCAACTACAAGGCCGGCTTCGCGCCGTGGGATGTCCTCGAGATCTACACGCGACCCGCCGTGGTCCTGGAGAACGGGAAGACCGTGGTCCGCGAGGCGATGTCGGGCCTCGAGCTTGTCGATGTCCCGGGCGTCGGCTCGCTGGAGTCGTTCGTGAGCGACGGTCTGCGCAGCCTCGCCGATACGCTCAAAGTCCCGAACATGGTGGAGCGCACATTGCGATGGCCCGGGCACGTCGAGTTGATGAAGGTCTTCCGCGAGACGGGCTTCTTCTCTCTCGATCCCATCCACGTGGACGGTCGATCGGTCCGGCCGCGCGACGTCACTGCGGCCCTCCTCTTCCCGAAGTGGACGTTCGAGGAGGGCGAGGCCGACCTCACGGTCATGCAGCTCCGCGCCTGGGGGGTGAAGGGCGGCGAGCGAAGGACCTACACCCTCGACTTTCTCGACCGCTATGACCCCGCGACCGATCTTCGCAGCATGTCGAGGTCGACGGGCTTCACCGCCACCGCGGTGGCGAACCTCATCCTCGACGGCACGCTGACCGAGCCGGGTGTTTTCGCACCCGAGGCCATCGGCGCGAAACCCGGAATACTCGATCGCGTGCTCGCGTACCTGCGCGAACGGGGCATCCGGTGCCACATCGTCGAGGGCGTAGAAACGACTCGCGCTT
>JANNJB010000077.1:0-4049 GCA_031405615.1 Vicinamibacteria bacterium
GAAGCGTCTGCGCGCGGATCAGCTCCGGCTTGTGGACAGTGAGGTCGAGAAGGAGGGGCACGAGAGTGCGCGCGGGGATCGAAACCATGTCCTGCTGCAGCGCCTGCATGTCGGCCAGGGTGAAGGGCTTCTTCGATTTCAGAACCTCCAACACACGGTTGTATCTAAAGGGCTGCGTGTACTCGAAGCCCAGTGGGAGGTTGTAGCCGGGCACAATCTTCGGGACGACGTCGTTGTTCGAGGTGTTGAAGAAACCGTCCGGCGGGTTGAAGCTTGCGGGCAGTTTCTCGAAGGGGACATAGCCCTCCCACTCGTACTTCCCGTCCTTGCCGGGCACGGGGAGAAGGCCGTCCCACGTCCGCCGCACCGGAGAGAGGGCCACGCCGAGATAGCCGATGTTTCCATCGACGTCGGCGTACACGATGCTGTGGGAGGGCGTGAACCACGCGCGGGACATGTTCGTCTTGAACTCGTCCCAGTTCCTCGACTGCATCACGCCGAGCGCGCCCACGTATCCGG
The DNA here is from genome assembly GCA_031405615.1 of Vicinamibacteria bacterium. Classification (GTDB taxonomy): domain Bacteria; phylum Acidobacteriota; class Vicinamibacteria; order Fen-336; family JAGNNV01; genus JAGNNV01. The sequence continues at coordinate 520 of JANNJB010000077.1, forward strand.
CCCCGCCGGTTTCCGCCCCCGCCCAGCGCACGGCGTAGGCGCGATTCCTGGTGGAGTTCTCGTGGACGACCGGGCCATGATGGGTCCGCTTCAGAGTGACTTCGACGGGAGCCGCCTGACCCTTTACGTAGATGAGTTCCCGGTTGAGCGCCATCTCGCGCCATTCGCCCTTCCACATGTACCGATTCGGATTCGCGGGATCGGTTTCCTCGACGTAGAGGTCCTGCTGATCGACGCCCAGGATCGTGAAGCCCCAGGCGATCCGATCGTTGTGGCCGATGGCGATACCGGGGACGCCGGGCTCGGTCGCGCCGATCGCGTTCCAGCCCGGAGCGTTCAGGTGAACCACGTACCGCAGCGAGGGATTCGCGAGGTCGCGGTGGGGGTCGTTCGCGAGGAGCGGCTTGCCGGTCGCTGACTTGCGGCCCGAGACGACCCAGTTATTGCTGGCCGAGGGTCGCTCGTCGCCGGGGACCGAGAAGGCGGGCTCGTCTGTGGTGATTTCCCCACCATCGCCGCCTCCTGCGACCGGGAAGCGATAGTTGTTCGCGTCTCGGGCGATGTCGAGGATTCCAGGTTCGATGTCGTCGAGGTTCAGGCCCTCGGGAACCACGAAGGCTCGCTCGGGCTCGGTGGGCTTCAGCTCACGCGTGCGCTCGAGGCCCAGCCTCTTGATATCGAGCGCGCGGGCCAGTTCGCTCGAAGCGTTTCGCGTCATCGCCCAGCCGGGCATGCGGGTGAGGATGGTCTTCGCGGTCCACACCGGCTGCGGGGCGAAACCCATGCGCTCGAATTCGACCGGGACCTTCCTCTCATCGAGCGCCTTCTGGATCGCCGCATTCACACCCTTCGCGAAGGAGTCGAAGATCAGCTTCCCCTGCGCGTGGTACTTGTTGTACTCGGCCTCCCAGTTGCCGCGGAACTGAAGCATCCGCGCGAAGGTGTCGCGGCGGATGTAGTCCTTCCCCAGCACTTCCGCCAACCGCCCTTCGCCGTTGCGCCGCCACATCTCGAGCTGCCACATCCGGTCCTGCGCCACCACGAAACCCTGCGCGAAGAAGAGATCGCCGGTGTTCTTCGCGTAGATGTGCGGGACGCCGAACTTGTCCCGAATCACCTCGACCGCCTCGCGCGTGCCCATGACCATGATCGTCCCGTCGGTCTGGGCGAGGGCGGCCTTCGCCGCGGCAGCAGGGTCGGGGGCGGCGGCGGTTTGAGCGGAAACGCCGCCGGTCGAAAAAGCCGCGAGGAGGAGGAGGCTGAGCGTCGCTGGTCTCATGCCCCAGTTTCTCACTCCCTGAGGAGCCCGAAGTTCAGGCGAGGGTCGGAAGCGGACTCGCCAGTTCGAGGAGCCGTTCGATGCCGATCGGCTCAACGCTCAGGAGTGGAACCTCCGCGTGGCGGGAGGCGTGATGCTCCACCAGAAGAGCCGTGGTAACGATCTACAGATTCCGTCGTGGCGGGACGAGCAGGTCTCCGAACAGCAGGCCGGCCACGAGGGTGGTGAGCAGGACCATCAGGGCTGAGGCGGTGTTGATGCCCTGCATGATCTGCCCGTCGAAGACGAAGAAAAGAGACCGGAAACCGACGCTGCCCGGAACCAGGAGCAGGATTCCCGGCGTCCGTACCAGGGCGCTCGGCTTGTTCTTGATCCGAGCGAAGAGGTTTGAGCAGGCCGCGACGACCATGCCGGCGAAGAAGACCCCGAACTGCGGACCAAACGCCTCGCTCCCCACGCGAGCGGCGGTGTAGCCGAGGACGGCGGCGCCCATGACGAGCCAACGGTGACGCTTGTGAGGTCGAAGCAGGAGGGCGTACGACAAAGCGCCGCAAAGAAGCGCCACGCCTTCCACCCAGACCGGGCTCGCCGTGGCGCGGATGGCGGGGACGGGTACATGAAGCACCTTGGCGAGTTCGCTCCCCGCTACGGCGCCGAAGGTGAGCTTGATCAGCACGGTCATCGCACCCGCGAACCGGGCCACACCGGCGACGAGGTGCTGGCTCGACAACTCCGAAACCGCGGTGGCGAGGGTCAGACCCGGAAGGAAGACGACGATCGCCGCGAGCGTGACGGAGGGGAGCGAGAGCGGGATGATGTAAGCGCTCGCGAGGGTGGCGAGCAGGGTCGAGAGGAAGGCGGCGAGCGCTTCGAGACCCGGGCGGAGATTCGCATAGCGCTTCGACGCAATCAGCAGCAGTCCCGTGAGACCGCCGATGAGCGCCGCGGCCACGATGTCGGTAGGGCGCGCCTTCAGGACCGCGGCGATGCTCGCGGCCGCGAAAGCGAAGCCCGCGACGTTGGTCTTGAGCTTCATGGGATCCGGCTGCATGTCGCGCAGCTTCGCGTAGCCCTCGGCGACGCCCATCTTCCCGTGGAAGACACGGTCCGCGACTTCATCGGTGTCGACGAGTCGCCGGAGGTTGGTCTCGCCAGGCGCGAGCCGCAACACCTCGGAGACTCGCTGCTCCGGAGCCTCCGGGTGCTTGGGCTCGCGGAAGGACAGCAGGATCCCGGTCGGACTCGACCAGATCTGCGTGTCTATCCCGAGCTTGTGAGAGAGCGACTCGACGGAGGCCTCGAGACGCGTGGTGGTGGTGCCGTACTGATGCAGGCGTTTGGCGAGTTCGCTCAGGAAACGTAGACGGATGTCCGACCACAAGTCGGCGCCCGGGCGCAACGTTTGAAGCGTCCCGGCATCGGGGGTGTCCGGCGTCTCCGGACCGTCCCCGGAGGCCGTCATGCGACGAACCGATCAGTGCTCAAAGAGACTCTCGTAACCCATCAGATCGAGTTGCGACATGAGGGGAATGGTCTTGAAGCATTTCGCGGCGAGTTCGGTGCGGCCTTCGCGCGCGAGCATCATCGCGAGCTTGTCCATGAGGACGTGGAGCAGGGTCACGTCGGCGGTCGCGTACTTGAGCTGGGCGGGGCTCAAGTCGGAACGCGACCAGTCGGTGCTCTGCGACGTCTTGTCCATCTCGACGTCGGCGAGTTCGAGCGCCACATCCTTGAGACCATGGCGGTCGGTGTAGGTGCGCACCAGCTTGCTCGCGGTGCGAGTGCAGAAGATCGGCGACATCGCGATGCCGAGGTGATGACGGATCGCGGCCACATCGAAACGCGCGAAGTGGAGGATCTTCACGATCCCCGGATCCTCGAGAAGACGCTTCAACCTCGGCGCGCCTACCGCGGGAGAGAGCGGCGCGGTGCGCCCGGGCACCGCCGGGATCTGAACAAGAACCGCGCGGCGAGACCGGTCGCAAAGCTGAACCACGCACAGCCGGTCGCGCAGAGGATTGAGCCCCATGGTCTCGGTGTCGACCGCGACCTCCTTCTGTTTCAGGTAGTGCTGAAGCTGGTCTTCGGTGAGATCGCCCTGCGCGATCTCAGGGGTCACGTCAGGGGGTCGTTGAGCCATAGGGTGATTCTCCTATGAGCGACGCCCAAGTCGCTTTACGGCCTACCATGAATATCCTTCGTTAACCGTCAGATATTCATGGTCGCTATCTCTCCCGCTTGGGCATCCGGT
>JANNJB010000078.1:0-4187 GCA_031405615.1 Vicinamibacteria bacterium
GGCAGGGCGACGCCTGGCCTCGGGCCACGACGCGATCCTCGGGCTGGGTAGTTGTGGCCCGCGGGGCCGAACCCTGATGTGGGCTCGCCCCGTGGCCCAAGGCCAGGCTGGCGCGCTCGGGGACGGCGGGTGCGTCGCACTTGGACCCGTCACGACGGAATCGTGTGCTCCTTACCCGCCTCGCGAACCGCGAACTAGCAGACGGACTGTTGTGACTCGCTCTCGAGCGCGCAGCCTGCCCTCGGGGCAGCGCGAAGCCTCCCCTCGGGGGACGCCCCTCCGGGTGCGACCCACATCAGCGACCGGCCCCGCTCCGTGCTCGGCCAAACCCCAATTTCAGAAAACGGCCTGAAATGTGCCGTACTCGCACGGGTTTCTCAGCAGGAGCCTTTCCGTTTGCGGTGCGACGAAGCAACCCCGTCGCACCACTATCATCCGCCGTCGTTTGCATCCGAACGGGGTCTTGCTATATCCTTTCATCCGGCTTAACGAATGGATGCAATCGGTCAACCACTGGACGCGCTCATGGGCGCGCTTGGGTCCCTCGGGGATCCGACGCGGCTCCGTCTGCTCCGTCTGCTCGAACGGCGCGAACTCGGGGTCGCCGACCTCGTGAGCGCTCTTCAGCTCCCGCAGTCGACGGTCAGCCGCCACCTCAAGATTCTCTCCGACCAGGGCTGGGTGAAGAATCGTGCCGAGGGAACGAATCGTATCTACCGGATGCCCACGCCCGAGGACACAGTGGCGAAGAAGCTCTGGCACGTCGCCAAGGATCAGACGGAGAGCTGGGCCACCGCGAAGCAGGACCAGCTCCGTCTCGATCAGCTGGAGTCCCGCCGTCCCCAGGAAGCCCTCGCGTTCTTCGCGGGCGCCGCGGGCACGTGGGATCGCCTCCGCTCCGAGCTTTACGGCAACTCCTTCAACGACTCGGCGCTTCTGAGCCTCATCCCGTCGAACTGGACGGTGGCCGACCTCGGCTGCGGCTCGGGAATCCTGGCCGCGCGGATTGCTCCGCATGTCGAGAAGGTGGTCGGCATCGATCAATCCACCGCGATGCTCAAGGCCGCGAAGAAGCGGACCGCCGCCTATAAGAATGTCGATCTTCGTCCGGGGAGCCTCGAGGCTCTTCCTCTTGACGATCGGTCCGTCGATGCCACTCTGGTAGTCCTCGCCTTGAGCTACTTGAAAGACACACGCCTCGCTCTCGCCGAGATGTCGCGCGTGCTCAAGCCCGGCGGCCGTGCGGTGGTGGTCGACCTCCTCCGTCACGACCGCGAACAGTTCAGGATCGAGATGGGTCAGACCTCGCGCGGTTTCTCACGCGACGAACTGCACGACCTCCTCGCCGAAAGCGGCCTGCAGCAGGTGAGTTGCCGCCCGCTCGCTCCCGAGGCCGACGCCAGGGGCCCGGCCCTTCTCCTCGCCACTGCGGTGACCCCGATTCAGGCCGGCGACGCGAACGCACCTGTTCAAACTCAATCGAAATCCCAACCGCATAAAGCCATCAAACCCAAAGGAAAATCATGACCGCTACCGCAGTTGTCAGTACCCGCGTGCCCTTCAAGGTCGCGGATCTCTCCCTCGCCGAATTCGGCCGCAAGGAAATGCGTCTGGCCGAGCAGGAAATGCCCGGTCTCATGTCGCTCCGCGAGCGCTACGGCAAGGAGAAGCCGCTCAAGGGCGCCCGGATCATGGGCTCGCTGCACATGACGGTTCAGACCGCGGTGCTCATCGAGACCCTCACCGAACTCGGCGCCGACGTGCGTTGGGTTTCGTGCAACATCTTCTCCACTCAGGACCACGCGGCCGCGGCCGTGGTGGTGGGCCGTCCCGAAACCGGCGGCACCGTGGACAATCCCAAGGGCACCCCGGTGTTCGCGTGGAAAGGCGAGACTCTAGAGGAGTACTGGTGGTGCACTCGTGAAGCCATCATCTGGCCCGACGGCTCTGGCCCGACGCTCATTGTCGACGACGGCGGCGACGCCACCATGCTCGTGCACAAAGGCACCGAGTTCGAGAAGGCGGGCAGCGTCCCGGCCTTCGATCCGAACAGCGACCCCGAAGAGTGGGGCGTGATCCTCGAGCTGCTTCGCAACGAACTGAAGACCAACAACGGCATCTGGACGAAGATCGGCAAGGGCATCCTCGGCGTCTCCGAGGAAACCACCACCGGCGTTCATCGCCTGTACCAGATGGAAACCGCGAAGACCCTCCTCTTCCCGGCCATCAACGTCAACGACGCGACCACCAAGCACAAGTTCGACAACATCTACGGCTGCCGCCACTCCGTCATCGACGGTTTGAATCGCGCGACCGACGTGATGCTCTCGGGCAAAGTCGCGGTGGTCTGTGGCTACGGCGAAGTGGGCAAGGGCTGCGTCCAGGCGCTCAAGGGTCAAGGCGCGCGCATCATCGTGACCGAGATCGACCCCATCTGCGCGCTGCAGGCGGCGATGGAAGGCTACGAAGTCAAGACCCTCGAGGACTACATCGGAACCGCGGACCTGTTCATCACCACGACCGGTAACTTCAACATCATCACCGCGGACCATATGGCGAAGATGAAGGACAAGGCCATCGTCGCGAACATCGGCCACTTCGACAACGAAATCGACATGGCCAGCCTCAAGAAAGTGAAGGGCATCAAGACCATCAACATCAAGCCCCAGTACGACGAGTGGGTTTTCCCCGGTGTTGACGGCAAGGCCGGTCACTCCGTGATGATCCTCGCCGAAGGCCGGCTGATGAACCTCGGCTGCGCCACCGGCCACCCGAGCTTCGTGATGTCGACGTCGTTCACGAACCAGACCCTGGCTCAGATCGAGTTGCACAAGAACCACGCGAAGTACGAGAACAAGGTCTACATGCTGCCGAAGAAGCTCGACGAGGAAGTGGCGAGGTTGCACCTCGAAAAGCTCGGCGTGAAGCTCACCGTCCTCACGAAGGAGCAGGCGGAATACATCGGCGTCCCGGTCGAAGGCCCGTACAAGCCGGATCACTACAAATACTGACGGCCAGCCTTTCGGCGGGCCGTCAGTATTGCGACGAGCCCGTCGAACAACAGGCGAGGAAGCAATCCTCCGCCCCATCAGTAACTTCGCACAACGGGGCGCCCGAAAGGGCGCCCTTCCTCTTCCCCGCGCCCACCAAGCTGAACGAGCGATCGAACATGGCGATCAAGATCGGTGAAGTCGAAGCCCTCTTCCGGTACCCGGTGAAGTCCATGGGCGGCGAACGCCTCGAGCACGCCGATCTGGGCTGGCATGGTCTTGTCGGTGACCGCCGCCTGGCCTTCCGTCGGATCGACGATCGCGGGGGTTTTCCATGGCTGAGCGCCAGCAAACTCCCGGAGTTGATTCTGTTCACTCCGCAGCGGCGTGAACCATTTGACGGTGGCGATCTTCCGACGCACATTCGCACGCCGGAAGGTGACGAGCTGGGGTTGTTCAGCCAGGAACTGGCCGCCGAGGTGGGTCGCCGCCACCGCTCACCGGTCGAGATGACGCACTTCAGGAATGGCATCTTCGACGAGGCGCCCATCTCGTTGATCACTACCGCCACGGTCGAAGGAATCGGGAGGCTCGCGGATCAGCCTCCGGACGTCCGGAGATTCCGGCCGAACATCCTGATCTCATCACTGCGATCCGTGCCGTTCGAGGAGGACGAATGGGTGGGAGGCGTCCTCTCGTTTGGTGAAGGGAGTGAAGCCGCCGCGATCGGCGTCACGATGCGAGATGAACGCTGCTCGATGGTGAACTTCGACCCGGACTCGGCTCGCTCCGACGCGGGTGTGCTGAAGGCGATTGTGCGGGAGAGAGACAACAAGGCCGGGGTTTACGGCACCGTCATCAGACGCGGTCGCCTCGCTGTTGGCCAGCCCATATTCTTTGAGCCGGCAGCTGAACTCGCCTGCCTACCACTGGAGGGCCACCACCAGCAAGCCTGAGAGATCGCTTCGTGGCCCAAGGCCAGGCGTCGCCCTGCCCTGCGGGCAGCGCTCGCGCTCGCTTCGCCTTCCGACGGGCTCCTGCTGAGAAACCCGTTTAAGAACGCCCCATTTCAGGCGGTTTTCTGAAGTTGGGGTTTGGCCGAGGATGGAGCGGGGCCGGTCGCTGATGTGGGTCGCACCCGACGGGGCGTCCCCCGAGGGGAGGCTTCGCGCTGCCCCGAGGGCAGGCTGCGCGCTC
>JANNJB010000079.1:0-3556 GCA_031405615.1 Vicinamibacteria bacterium
TGGCCCTCGAATCGCACCAGCTGTTCGACGGTCTGGCCCGATTCCGAAAGATGCTGCTCCATCCACTTGAGGGGCAGGGCGAGGGCAGGCCCGCGACCCTGAAGCCTGCGGGCGAGCTCCGCGACGAACGGGCTCGACATCGGCGGCGCCGAGCGCGCCATATCCGCCACCACGAGGATGAGGCCCTTCGGGTCCTTCTCCGCCGTCTCCGTCATCTGGTCCGCCCATGAGCCGGCGAGCGACCTCTCCTCGAACCCCGCCGAGATCCGAACGCCGATCCGCCGCAGATTCTCCAGAATGGCGAGCCGCAGCATGATGGGCACGGCCCAGAGTTCGCCCAGCTTCAAGGGGCTCACCGTCTGGTAGGACGCCACGAAACGGCTGAGACTGTCCGAGTCCACGCGGCCGTCGCCGTGCCCGATGGTCTGAAGCGCCAGGTCGTACACGCGCGGCTGTCCGGCGGAGGGGCCGCTTTCAAGACGCGGAAGTTCGCGGCTGTAGTTCTTCGGCAGATGCCGCCGCGCCAGACGGATCTGCTCTTCGATGAGGTAGAAGTTGTCGAGCAGCCACTCCCCCGCCGGGGTGATCCTCTGCCGGTGGGTCACCGCCGCGGTGAGCTGACGCCAGACCGCGCGGAGAGCTTCTTCGTTGTCATCGAGCCGCGCGAGGAGCAGATCCGTGCCCCGGCCGCGGGCGAGCGCGTGCGACTCGGCGAGCGCCCGGCCGTACTGCTCCATCTGCTCGATGCTGAAAAGCTCGGAGCGCAGGGGAGGGTCGGCGCCTGTCCTCGGTTGGGGTCGACTTCGCCGCGACAGGCGCTTCGCGATGCGAGCCGCCGAATCGAGAAAGCCCACGCCCGATCCTAGGGACGCGCCTCTTTATGAGTCCGTGCGGTGCCACACACAGCCCCTCGCCGGCCGGCCGGTCAGGCGCCTTCCAAAAAATCGCGGGCGATGCGTTCGCTGTCGCACAGAAAACGGAAGTCGAGGGAGCGGATCATCAGGGTCTACAAGGAGCCTTAGAAAATCATGCTTGAAACCATTGTCGTCGTCCTCCTCATCCTCTGGGTGCTGGGTCTTGTCACCTCCAACACGATGGGCGGCGTGATCCACGTTCTGCTCGTCATCGCGGTCGTGGTGATCCTGCTCCGCGTCATCCAGGGCCGCCGGCTCTGATCCAAAGACTCCGGACGGCCGTTCAGCCGCCCTTCCCATTTACCCCGAATCAAGGAGAACCTCCATGTCCTACGCAGTCAGTGACGAACAGCTCAACGCCCATTTCAAGAATGCCCTGGCCGACGCGGAAGCGCTGGTGAAGGCCACCGCCGATCTCGGCGGCGAAGGTCTCGCCGGAATCCGCGCCCGGGCCGAGGAATCCCTTCGCGTCCTCAAAGTGCGGGCCGGCGACGCGCAGCAGGCGATCAACTACCGGACGCGGGAAGCCGCGAACGCAACCGACGCCTATGTGCACGAAAAGCCCTGGGAAGCGATCGGCGTGGCCGCGGGCATGGGTCTCCTGATCGGCGTGCTCGTCGCGCGCCGCTAGCGCACAGCCGCCATGGAACGAACGCCAATCGAAGAGAGGCCCGGCCTCGTCGACTCTCTGACCGCGACCGCGGCCACGATGGTCGCGATCGTTCACACCCGGCTGGACCTTCTTTCCACGGATCTCGAGGAGGAACGCGAACATTTCGTTTCGCTCACGCTTTTCGCCCTCGGCGCTTTCTTCTGTCTTGGAGTGGGCGTCGTTCTGATGGCCTCGCTCCTCGTCTTCGCGGTTGGGGATTCCTATCGCCTGCTGACCCTCGGGACGCTGGCCGCCGGTTTCCTTGCCGCGGGCGCTGCGGCCATCAAGGTAGCGCTCAAGAAGGTCAAGGCGAAGCCCCGGCTCTTCTCCGCGAGCCTCGGCGAACTCCATAAGGACCGTCAACTGCTCGCGCCGACGAGGCCATGAACAAGCGACTGATCGGCGTGGCCGAGCGGCGCGCCCTGCTGGTGGCGAAAGCCGCCGGGCAACGGGAGACTCTTGGCCGCAACGTCGAGGTCTGGGCGAGGCCCTTGTCCATGGTGGACCGCGGCCTCGCCGCGCTGCGTTTCGTCGCGAGCCATCCCGCATGGATCGTGGGCAGCGCCCTCGCTCCCGTCGCCCTTCAACCGGGCCGCATGGGCTCGTGGCTCCGGCGCGGCGCGGCGATCTTTCAGCTCGTGGGCAGGCTCCGTTCCGCCCGCTCCCGCGCTTGACACGCTCATGACTCAAGACGTGGTCTTTGAAACCGTTCCGATGCGGGACGAGGCGCGCCCGCAGGGAAAGACGACTGAGTTTGTCCGCCGGCCCGCCAAAGGCTGGGCCGAGCGCCTTCCGTCCGTTCCTGAACTCCCTGCGCCAAGGCCAGAGGAACCAGAGTGACACGGCGCGTCTCCATCTGGCTCCTGACCGGTCTTGTGGTGGCGTCGGCGGCGGCCGCGAATCACCGACGGGCCGACGAGGTGCGCCTCGATCTCACGACGATGACCGAACTGAGTCGACGCCTCGATCTCGTGGTGAGCGGCGGTTCCGGCGCCGCCCCGCGGCTCCCCCGAGATCCAGGACTTCCCGCCGCGAACCGCAACATGGTTTCGGATCCCCGCTAACGCCCCCCAAAGGAAAACATGTCCTTCAGCATCTACATCGTCGGTTACCTCATCCTGATCGGCGGCCTCATCTACGGCGCGACGTTGCTCCACGTTCCAGGTCAGTGGATCGGCGTGGGCGCCATCATCATGGTCGGTCTCGGGATCCTCTCCGGCGTCGCGAATACGCGGCAGAAGGACCCTCCGGCATGACCCCAGATCCAAAACTCAGAACGGAAGCCAAGTGACCACGATGCAGACCTTTACCGACACCAAGACGCTCCGCAAGCGCGCCCGCCAGCACATCGAGGAAGGCGCGGTGACGCCGGGATACAGCGCGGACCGGACCAGGGTTCTCGAACTCCTCAACGACGCCCTTGCGACCGAGATCGTCTGCGTCCTGCGCTATCGCCGCCACCACTTCATGGCCAGCGGCATCAACGCAAAGAGCGTGGCCGACGAGTTCCTGGTCCACTCCAACCAGGAGCAGGGTCACGCGGATCTTCTCGCCGAGCGAATCGTGCAGCTGGGCGGCGAGCCTGATTTCGCGCCCGAGAGTCTCGCCCGCCGCTCTCATGCCGAGTACGTGGCCGGCGTGACCCTCGTGGACATGATCAAGGAAGACCTCGTGGCCGAGCGGATCGCCATCGACAGCTATCGCGAACTGATCGCGTACCTCGGTTCCAAGGACCCGACCACCAGCCACATGCTGAAGGGAATCCTGAGCGTCGAGGAGGAGCACGCGGACGAACTCGCGGACCTGCTCGTGGGCGCTACCTTGAAGAAGTAACCGGAGAGGCGGCGAGCGCCGGCCCCGTCCGGACCTGCACCGAAGCGCTCGACCATAACGTCTTCGCCTCGATGCGAAGACTCTCTCCCTGAATCGCGAGGTTCACCACGCGCCGGTTCACCGTCACCTCCTGCCGCAGGCTCGCGGGCAGGCGCAC
>JANNJB010000080.1:0-3541 GCA_031405615.1 Vicinamibacteria bacterium
GCCACCGACTACGGCATCCTGCTCTCGTTCGATCCGCGGATCCTGTGCGCGCTCCCGGGAAAGGCGGAGGCGCTGCGAGAACTCAAACGGCAACTCCTGGAGCGCCAGGACGCCAAGGCCCTCGACACCCTGCAGTTCCTCGAGGATCTGGAGAGACGGGACGGCGTGCGGATCGACAACGTGTGTCGAGAGATCGCTGCGCCCCGCGACTGCAGCCCGGCGGGCATCCAACGCGCGAACAACCGACGGCGTTTCGCGGATGAGAACGGAGTTTCGCGCTAGGCCCCGGCTTTCGCCGGGGTGACGTGGGTGTCCAATTGGCGGATAGTTGGGAGGATCCGTTGCTCGCTTAGACGTAAGCCTCGATCGGCGGGCAGAGGCAGATGAGGTTGCGGTCGCCGTAGGCGTTGTCGATTCGCGCCACGTGCGGCCAGAACTTCTTCTCGCGCGTCCACGGCGCCGGGAACGCGGCGTCTTCGCGGGTGTAGGGGTGCGGCCAGGCATCGGCCGTCACCATGCCCGCGGTGTGCGGCGCGTTCTTGAGCGGATTGTCCTTCGCGTCGATCTTCCCTTCGACGACCCGGGCGATCTCGGCGCGGATGCGAACCATCGCTTCGCAGAAACGATCGAGTTCCGCGAGGGATTCGCTCTCCGTCGGTTCGATCATCAGGGTGCCGGGAACCGGGAAGGACATGGTGGGCGCGTGGAAGCCGTAGTCCATCAGGCGCTTCGCCACGTCCTCGGCCTCGACGCCGTGCGCCTTGAACTCGCGCAGATCGAGGATGAACTCGTGGGCGCAGCGTCCATGTTTGCCGGTGTAGAGGATCGAATAGTGCGACGACAGCTTCTTCGCCATGTAGTTGGCGTTGAGGATCGCAGTCTCGGTGGCGAGCTTGAGACCGTCGGCGCCCATCATGGCGATGTACGCCCACGAGATGGTGAGGATCGAAGCGCTCCCAAGCGGAGCCGCGGAAACCGGACCGGTCGCTGACTCCGCCAAGAGCGGATGGCCGGGCAGGAACGGAATGAGATGGGGAGCCACGCAGATCGGTCCCATGCCCGGACCGCCGCCGCCGTGGGGAATGCAGAACGTCTTGTGCAGGTTGAGATGGCAGACGTCGGCCCCCATGTCGGCGGGGCGGGTGAGGCCCACCTGGGCGTTCATGTTGGCTCCGTCCATATAGACCTGCCCGCCGCGCCCATGAACGATCTCGCAGATCCGCTTCACATCCTCCTCGAAAACCCCGTGGGTCGAAGGGTACGTGATCATCAGCGCGGCCAGGCGTTCTTTGTGCTCGTCCGCTTTCTTCTCAAGATCGGCGAGATCCACGTTGCCCCGCTCGTCGCACGCGACCACCACGACCTTGAAGCCGACCATGACCGCGGAGGCGGGGTTGGTGCCGTGAGCGGACACGGGAATGAGACAGACATCGCGGTCGCTCTGGCGCGAGGCGTGATAGCCGCGGATCGTAAGCAGGCCCGCGTATTCGCCCTGTGCGCCCGAGTTCGGCTGCAGGGAAACCCCGGTGAAGCCGGTGATCTCGGCCAGCCAGTCGGAAAGTTCCCGGGCGAGGGCGAGGTAACCCTTCGCCTGCTCCTGCGGCGCGAAAGGATGGACGTTCGAGAAGCCGGGCAGAGTGAGAGGCAGCATCTCCGACGCCGCGTTGAGCTTCATGGTGCATGAGCCCAGCGGGATCATCGAGTGCGTGAGCGAGAGGTCGCGCCCTTCAAGCGTCTTGATGTAGCGCAACATCTCATGTTCGGCGTGATACCGGTTAAAGACGGGATGGGTGAGGTATTCGGACTTGCGCTGCAGCGCCTCGGGAACGTCGATCGCGGCCTCGGCCGCGAGCTTCGAGAGATCGCCCTCGAGGACCGCGCCGGTGAAGACCTCGATGAGATCCTGCACATCCTTGATGCCGGTGGTCTCGTCGAGGGTCACGGTGAGACCGGTCTTGACCCGGCGGAGATTCATCTTCCGCTTCGCGGCGCGCTTCACGATGCCGTTCGCCTTGCCCGCGGTGACCTTGATCGAAAGCGTGTCGAAGAAGTTCTCGTGCAGGAGCGTGAAACCGCCCCCGCGCAGGCCCGCAGCGAGAAGCCGCGTGAGACTGTGCACGCGGGACGCGATCTGCTTGAGGCCCCGGGGTCCGTGGTACGCGGCGTACATGCTGGCCATGACCGCGAGGAGCACCTGCGCGGTGCAGATGTTCGACGTGGCTTTGTCGCGGCGGATGTGCTGTTCGCGCGTCTGCAGGGCAAGGCGATAGCCGCGTTTGCCCTGGGCGTCCTTCGAAACGCCGATGAGCCGGCCGGGAAGCACGCGTCGCATTTCGTCGCGGGCGGACATGAAAGCGGCATGCGGACCGCCAAAGCCCATGGGCACTCCGAAACGCTGGGCCGATCCGATGCAGATATCGGCGCCCATTTCGCCGGGAGCCTTGTAGATCGTGAGGGCCAGGAGATCGGCGGCGAACGTGGTGATGGCGCCCGCCTTCTTCGCCCGCGCCGCGATCTCGGAAAGATCCTCCACCTTGCCCGTGGTCGACGGGTACTGCAGGAGGACGCCGAAAACCTCCGGCTTGACCTTGATCTTCCTTGGCTCGACCACCTGAATCTCGATGCCGAGGGGCAGGGCACGTGTCTTCACCACCGCGATGGTCTGGGGATGCACGTCATCAGCAATGATGAAGACCTTGCGATCGCCCGGGGCGGTGGCGTGGGCCATGTGCATGGCCTCGGCGGCCGCGGTGCCCTCGTCCAGGAGCGAGGCATTGGCGAGGGGAAGGGCGGTCAGATCCGCGATCATGGTCTGGAAGTTGAGAAGCGCCTCCAGCCGGCCCTGCGAGATCTCGGGCTGATACGGGGTGTACTGCGTGTACCAGCCGGGATTCTCGAGGATATTGCGCCTTATGACCGACGGTGTGAGGCAGCCCGTGTAGCCCATGCCGATAAACGAGCGCCAGGTCTCGTTCGAGTCGGCCACCGCGGCGATGCGGTTCAAGAGCTCGCTCTCGGAGAGCGCCCCGGGCAGATTCAGCGGACGGCGAAGGTGGATCGACGGAGGAACCGTCTCCTCGATGAGGGCATCGAGGGTAGGAGCCCCGAGGACCGCGAGCATGGAGGCGCGGTCGGCCTCGGAAGGACCTACGTGCCTTCGGGGGAAGGTATCAACGGGCGAGAAATCGGCGAGATTCACTTAGTGTCCGCTCTTGACGTGGGCGTCGTACTGTTCCGCGGTCATCAGCGCTTCGACCTCGGCGGGATTACCGACCTGCACCTCGATCATCCAGGCCGCGCCGTAGGGGTCGGAGTTCACGGTTTCGGGCTTCTTCGCAAGCTCGTCATTCACGGCCGTCACCTTGCCGGTCACGGGTGAGAAGAGTTCGGAAACCGCCTTCACCGATTCGACGGTGCCGAAGCGCGCGCCCGCGGTGACCGCCGACCCGACCTTCGGCAGTTCGACGAACACGACGTCTCCCAGCTGCTGCTGCGCATGATCGGTGATGCCGATGCGGCCGACGCCGGCCTGGAGACGGAC
>JANNJB010000081.1:0-1852 GCA_031405615.1 Vicinamibacteria bacterium
GATGCTCATGCTGGGCATCGGCCACTATGGCCCCAGCCTGGTCCTGTACAGCTTGCTCGGGATGGACCCCCGCGCCGCGTTCCCGATCATGATGGGCTCTGGCGGTTTCGTCGGCCCCGCGGGTGCGGTCAGGTTCCTCAAATCGGGACGCTACGATCTGCGGGCTGCGCTCGGCCTCGCTCTGGCCGGAATCCCCGCGGTGCTCATCGCCGCATTCATCGTCCGGTCGCTTCCGCTCTACGTGTTGCGGTGGATGGTCGTGGTGGTCGTGGTCTATGCAGCCGTCGCGATGCTGAGGTCCGCGATGACGGAAGACCCCGCGGAGACCGGTCCGGCAGCTTGAAATCAGGAGTGAAGTGAATATGAAGATCTTCCTTACCGCCCTGCTCATCGTGGGCGGGTTCCCATCGGCGGCCCTCGCGCAGACGCCGGTCTCCACGCCCGACATCACGGGCGCGAAGTTCGTCCGGCCCACGCAGGGCGACGACTACGAGAAGCGTGAAGTGATGATCCCCATGCGCGACGGTGTGAAGCTCTTCACGTCGATCGTGATTCCGAAAGGCGCGCGCAACTCCCCGGTCATCATGACCCGCACGCCTTACAACGCGGCGGGACGCACCACGCGCACCCGCTCGACCCGGATGCTCGACACACTTCCGCAGGGCGACGAGGTCTTCGTCGCGGATGGCTACATCCGCATCTTCCAGGACGTGCGCGGCAAGTACGGATCGGAGGGGGACTACCTGATGACGCGACCTCTGCGTGGCCCGCTCAATCCCACCCCCGTCGACCACTCCACCGACGCCTACGACACCATCGAGTGGCTGCTGAAGAACCTCCCCGAATCGAACGGGCGGATCGGGATGCTCGGCAGCTCCTACGAGGGTTTCACCGTGGTGATGGCGCTCGTGAATCCGCACCCCGCGCTCAAGGTTGCCGCCCCCATGAGTCCGATGATCGACGGCTGGATGGGCGACGACTGGTTTCATTACGGCGCTTTCCGCCAGCCGAACTTCGATTTCTTCACCGGCCAGAACACCGCGCGGGGCTCTGGCGTCGGCGAAGTGGTGCGGCAGGGCTACGACGACTACGAGAACTTCCGGCGCGCGGGCTCGGCGGGTGATTACGCGAAAGCAGCGGGGCTCGACCAGCTCCCTTTCTGGCGCAAGGTCTCGGAGCATCCCGCCTACGACTCGTTCTGGCAGCACCAGGCTCTCGACAGGATCATGGGCGCGCAGCCGCTCACTGTTCCGACCATGTGGATCCAGGGAATCTTCGATCAGGAGGACATGTGGGGCGGCGTGCACGCGTGGGGCGCCATCGAGCCCAAGGACGCGGCGAACGATAAGAACTTCCTGGTGCTCGGACCGTGGCGTCACAGCGGCATGAACTACGACGGCTCGACGCTGGGGCCATTCAAGTGGGAAGGCGACACCGCGCTGCAGTTCCGCCGCGATGTCTTGAAGCCCTTCTTCGATCAGTACCTCAAACCCGGCGCGCCCCGCCCGGAGACGCCGCCCGTCTTCATCTACAACACCGGCTGGAACCGCTGGGATCGGCTGAAGTCCTGGCCGGCCTCGTGTGAACGTGGTTGTGCGTCGGTCTCCAAGCCGATCTACCTGACTACCGGCTTCGGTCTCAGCTTCACGGCGCCGACGGAGCGCGACCCGAAGTCGCGCGCGGCTTTCGACGAGTACGTCTCAGATCCGAGCAAACCCGTGCCGTACCTGCCGCGGCCGGTTCGTTTCGCGGATGGCGATGCATGGCGCCGGTGGCTTCTCACGGATCAGCGCTTCATCGCAGATCGGCCCGACGTCTTGAGCTACGTGACGCCGCCCTTGACCGAAGCGGT
>JANNJB010000082.1:0-2897 GCA_031405615.1 Vicinamibacteria bacterium
CCGGCTCGACTCCGTCATCGATCGCGGCGTTCACGGCGATCTGGACGC
Source organism: Vicinamibacteria bacterium (assembly GCA_031405615.1). GTDB lineage: Bacteria > Acidobacteriota > Vicinamibacteria > Fen-336 > JAGNNV01 > JAGNNV01. Next base: position 49 of record JANNJB010000082.1, read on the forward strand.
ACGGACCGCAGTCCTCATCCTGGGTGGCAGCGATCCTGACGGCATGAACGAGCGCTGGATCCGACCGGCGGCGGTGCGCTGCTGCCGGAAGGATCATCAGAAACTTCAGGAAGCCCGAGAACGACGTGTCACCGAGCCGCCGCAAGTAGTCGGCCGGGACTCGCAGCTGCCGCTCTGCCCGGCGCTGCACAAATCGGACGAACGCTTTCACTCGCGGCACCCCCTACGGTCCGCCCAACGTAAAGGGTTGTTCGAACACCAACTAGGTCGAGCTACCCAAGAGAAATAGAGTCGCGGAAGCCGCGACCTAATCTGGTCCGCTCCGTTGCGTTCGCCTGGGGCAAGGTTCAATGTCAGCACAGGTTCGGCCTCGAATTGTACGGCGGACTCCTGGGAAATACGCCGACGGTCTAGTCTGAATATGGCCGCAATGCGTGTCGGCGCGCGAGGGCGTGGCGGTGGTCGTCCCCTGCGGGCCACGGTAGCCGCGATCACGTCCGCGGAGCATCGCCGTAGCTGAGGGGAGATGGAGCACGCTTTTGGAACGAACGTCAAATCGGGCGGCGGATGACGGCCGTCAGGACGTTGAGGAGGGTTGCGGGGCACGCGCAGCGTGCCCCTACGGCTGGCCCCCGGCTTTCGCCAGGGTGACGGGCCGAAGCAAACAGGCGCGGCCCGTCAGTTCACGGTGCATCGAATGCGCCCTACGCGCGACTGGACGGGAGCCGCCGTATGATTCCCCTGGCTACAAGAAACCCTCTCAAAGGAGGAAAGCGAATGCACAACGGACTGCCACGGCTCACCGAACCCATGGTTCGCGAGAATGGCGCTCTTCGGATCGCGACCTGGGACGAAGCTCTCGATCGGGCGGCCGCGGGCTTGAAGGCCGCCACCGATCTAAAGGGCGCGGCCGGCGTCGGCATTTTCAGCTGTTCGAAAGCCACCAACGAGATGAACTTCGTCGCTCAGAAGTTCATCCGCCAGGTGCTGAAGAGCAACAACATCGACAGCTGCAACAGAACCTGACACGCCCCAAGCGTCGTCGGTCTGGCGACGGTATTCGGAGCAGGCGGCGGGACAAGCTCGTACGAGGAAGTCGAGCATACGGATCTCATTGTCTTGTGGGGGTCGAACGCACGTGACGCGCACCCCATCTTTTTCCACCATGTCCTGAAGGGGATCCGGAACGGGGCGAAGCTCGTCGTCGTCGATCCGCGGAAGACCTCGTCCGCCCAGTTCGGGGACCTTTGGCTCGGGCTGAATGTCGGCAGCGACATCGCTCTGTCTCACACCATCGCGCGCGAGATCATCGTGAGCGGGATCCACAACCGCGCCTTCATCGAGAACGGAACCTCCGGCTTCGCCTCCTACCAGGCCTGCGTGATGGACTGGACGCTCGAACGCGGGGAGAAGGTCACGGGCGTGCCCGCGGCTGCGATCCGCGAAATGGCGCACCTGTACGCGCGCGCCGATCGCGCGATTCTCTGCTGGACGCTTGGTATAACCGAGCACCACAACGCAGTCGACAATGTCCTCTCGCTCATCAATCTCGGCCTCCTCACCGGTCACGTCGGCCGTTACGGCAGCGGCCTCAATCCCCTCCGCGGCCAGAACAACGTGCAGGGCGGCGGCGACATGGGCGCCATCCCCAACAAGCTGCCGGGGTTCCAGGACATCGAGAAGGATGGCGAGGCGCGCAAGCGATTCGGCAAGGCGTGGGGCGTTCCCATCATTCCGAAGTACGGCCTGCATCTCACCCAGATGTTCGATTCGATGGAGCACGGCGATCTGCGCGCTCTGTACGTGATCGGCGAGAACCCGGCCTCGTCCGAGGCCGACCTCACCCGCGCGAATCACCTGCTCGCCACCCGCGACATGCTGATCGTCCAGGACATCTTCATGACGAAGACGGCGGAGCTCGCGCATGTCGTGTTCCCCGCATCCGTGGCCGCCTTCGAGACCGACGGCACGGTCACGAACAGCGAACGGCGCGTCCAGCGTGTGCGCAAAGCGCTCGATCCGCCAGGAAACGCGAAGGACGACATCTGGATCATTGCCGAACTGGCGCGGCGTCTCGGCGCTCCGTGGCCGGCGCTCACCGCGAAGCAGGCCTGGGATGAACTGCGCTCGCTCTCGCCGATGCACCGGGGCATGTCGTGGGAGCGCCTCGACACGCTCGGCGGCCTGCAATGGCCCTGCCCCGATGAAACGCATCCGGGCACTAAGTTTCTCCACGCGCGCCTGTGGGACAAGGATCCGGAAGGGCGGGGAGCCCTGGCCCCCTTCTCGCCGGTGGTCGATGATCCGCCGGTCGACAGGATCACCCCCGAGTTCCCGCTGCGCCTCACCACCGGTCGCAAACTCGATTCGTACAACACCGGCGTTCAGACTCGCGCCTACGCCTCACCCCTGCGCGAGGGCGAAGCGATAGAGATCTCGCCGGCCGAGGCGATGGCGCTTGGCGTCGCCGCCGACGAGCGTGTGCGTGTGGTCTCCCGCCGGGGCGATGTCATCGCCAAGGTCCGGATCGATCCGGGCCTGCGTTCGGGTCTCGTCTTCATGACCTTCCATTTCCCGGAGGAGGTCGAGACGAACCGCCTCACCATCGACGCGACCGACCCGAAGTCCGGCACCGCCGAGTTCAAGGCCGCGGCGGTCCGCATCGAAAAGCTGGCCGAGCCCGCCTAGCAGCCCGTGGTGAAAGTCTGCCGGCATTCGAGCGCGCAGCCTGGCCTTGGGCCACGAACGCTGCATCCCGCCTGGACTTCTTCGCTCAGGAGCCCGAATATTCCCGATATTCGGGCCCTTCGGCTCATCGCCAGCCGGGCGCATCGCTCGTCTCGGTGCTG
>JANNJB010000083.1:0-3516 GCA_031405615.1 Vicinamibacteria bacterium
GTCGCCGGTTTCCTCTTCACCCTGCGCTTCGTCGACCTGTTCTGGAACATCGCGCCCATCTTCAAGCACGAGCACTTCTCGGTGCATCCCTTCGATCTGCTGATGCCGGTGGCGGTAGGCGGCGCGTGGCTCTACCTCTTCCTCTTCGCCCGCCAGCTCGAGAAGGCCCCGCTGCTTGTGAAACACGACCCTCAGGTCAAAGAGATGGAGGAGCTTGCCGCCCATGCACACTGAGCCCTCCAAACCCCCCTCGAACCCCGAGATCCAGTACGAGAAGACCGACGCCACCGTCCGTCCGCTGTACCAGTTCCTCTTCTGGATCTCCGTGATCACGGCTTTCACGGCGGTGCTCGCCTTCGGCATTCTGCGCGTCCTCGAATCGTGGCGGGAGAAAGCCTCGGTCCGCCCCGCCATGGCCGAGGCTCAGGCGGTTCAGCAGCCTCCCGGGCCGAGGCTTCTGCTGCGCGAGCCGCTCGACCTCGCCAAGTTCCGCGCCGAAGAAGCTCTGGTCCTCTCCACCTACGGTGTGGTCGATCGCGACAACGGGATCTACCGGATCCCGATCGAGGAAGCCATGCGACTCACCCTCGAACGCGGTCTGCCCTCGGCCGGCGTGCCCCCGGCTCCCACTCCGGCCGCGACCGAACCCGGGAAGGCCCGGCAGTGAAGCGACTTCTCTTCGCTGCCGGCATAGCACTCCTCGCAGTCAGCGTGCCCGCCCAGCAGCCGGGCTTCACCCGGCCCGCCGGCCCCGTGCAACCTGCCTCCGACCGTCTGCAGAAGGAAGTGGGATACGAGCCAAAACTCGGCGAGTCTCTTCCTCTCGACGTGACCGTGACCGACGAAACCGGAGCCACGCGGACTCTTGGATCTTTCTTCCAGCCGAAGAAACCGGTCATGGTGGTCTTCTACTACCAGTCCTGCGCGATGCTGTGTTCGCTCCAGCTCGAGAGCGTCGTCGCCTCCCTCAAGGGCACGAAGTACGTGGTCAACCGCGACTTCACGTTCCTCGCGGTGTCCATGGATCCAAACGACACGGTCGCGGGCTCGGAGAAGGCGAAGTGGAAAACCGCCTCTTCTTACGGGCAGTCGGGAAGCGATGCGGGGTTCCATTTCGTGACCGGCACGCCTGAGGCGATCAAACAGATCACCGCGGCCGCGGGATATCGCTATTTCTGGGAAGAGGAAACGAAGCAGTGGGCCCACGCCTCTGGTGTGCTTCTCGCCACCGACGATGGCCGGATGGCGCGCTACCTGCCCGGCATCGAACCTTTCCCGCGCGACCTGCAGTTCGCCCTGCTCGAGGCCTCCGAGGGCACGATCGGCACCCTCGTCGACAAGGCCATCCTCTATTGCTACCAGTACAACGAAGCGAGTGGTCGTTACGGCGCCGCGATCATGCGGACCCTCCGGCTCTCCGCGGTCGGGACGGTGTTCGCCCTGGCCGCCTTCGTTCTCTTCAGTCTTCGCCGCGAACGCAGAGCGGCTTCCCTAGAAACACCCGCCTGAGGCCGAAACAACAAAGTCCATGGGCCCCTCCTTCCCTCCGCTGTTCCCGCCGCAAGCCTCGACCGTCGCGGTTGAGGTCGACGCGCTTTATGCGCTGCTGGTGGCCATCACCGCCTTCTTCACGATCCTGGTCGCAGGGCTCTTCCTGTTCTTCGGATTGCGCTATCGCCGAAAGCTCGAGTCGGAGCGTCCCATCCAGGTGCATCCTCCCGCGTGGCTCGAGATTGCCTGGAGCGTCATCCCGCTTCTCATCTGCGTGGTTCTCTTCGTGTGGGGGGTGCAGCTCTACTTCAAGATCTACACCCCGCCCAAGGATGCCGTCACCATTCACGTGGTCGGCAAACGCTGGATGTGGAAGATCCAGCACATGAGCGGGGCCCGGGAGATCAACGAACTCCACGTTCCCGTGGGCGTCCCGATCCGGCTCCTGCTTACTTCCGAAGACACCATTCACGCCTTCTCCCTGCCCGCATTCCGCATCAAGCGTGACGCGATTCCGGGCACGATGACCACCACGTGGTTCAACGCCACCAAGGTTGGTTCGTACCACATCTTCTGCGCGGAATACTGCGGCACCAAGCACTCCGGAATGATCGGCACGGTGCACGTCATGGAGAAAGACGCTTACCAGCGCTGGCTCGCCGGCCCCAACGCCGGCCCGCCTCCTGCGGTGCAGGGCGCCAAACTCTTCGAGGAACTGAACTGCATCTCGTGCCACCGCGCCGGGGCCACCCAGCGCGGCCCGGTTCTTGAGGGTGTTTTTGGCACCACGGTTGAACTGCGAGGCGGCGGCAAGGTCGTGGCGGACGACAACTACATCCGCGAATCGATCGTGAACCCCACCGCGAAAATCGTGAACGGCTACGAGCCGCTGATGCCGGTCTATCTCGGCCAGCTCTCCGAAGAGCAGGTGAACGCGCTGCTCACATACGTTCGGGACACCCTCGGCAAGGCCGAGCGGCCGAAGGATGCGCCCCCTCTCAAGGGTGCTGCACCCGCGGCCGGGTCGTCACCCACGGCGAGCGAAAGCAAGGGACGTTAAGGAACCATGAGCACGCCGAACCACACCGCCTCAACGCCTCACGAGGAAGAAAACTACCTCACCAACGAGACGACCATCCAGTCGTGGCTCCTCACCAAGGACCACAAGAGGATCGCTCTCCTCTATCTGATTTCGGTCACCGTGTTTTTCACCCTTGGGGGCCTCTTCGCCTCCATCGTGCGCCTCGAACTACTGACGCCCGCAGGCGACCTCCTGAGTTCGGAGTTCTACAACCAGGCCTTCACCTCGCACGGCGTGATGATGGTGTTCTTCTTCCTCATCCCCGCCGTGCCCGCCGTCCTCGGAAACTTCCTGATTCCCCTGATGGTGGGTGCTAAAGATCTCGCCTTCCCGAAGATCAACCTCGCGAGCTGGTACATCTTCATGGTCGGCGCGGCGTTCGCGCTCCTCGCCGTGCTGACGGGCGGCCTCGACACCGGCTGGACGCTTTATCCGCCGTACTCGTCCACCTATTCCCAGTCGCGCGTTGCCCTCGCGGTCACCGGCGTGTTCGTCGCGGGCTTCGCCTCGATCCTCACCGGCGTCAACTTCATCGCCACCGTGCACCGCATGCGCGCCCCCGGCCTCACCTGGTTCCGCCTGCCCCTCTTCGTCTGGGCGCATTACGCGACTTCACTGGTCATGGTCCTCGGCACCCCGGTCATCGCCATCACCATGGTGCTCCTCTTCCTCGAGCGAGTGTTCGGTTTCGGCTTCTTCGACCCCGCCAAGGGCGGCGACCCCGTCTTGTTCCAGCACCTCTTCTGGTTCTACTCGCACCCCGCGGTCTACATCATGATCCTGCCCGCGATGGGCGTGATCTCCGAGGTCATCTCCACCTTCTCCCGCCAGAAGCTTTTCGGCTACAGCTTCGTCGCGATGTCGTCCCGCGCCCTCGCGATCCGCGGCCTTCTAGCTCTCGTTGGGCTGTCGCCGCCCGCGTGTGGGTCGAGCGCGCGTGGCGC
>JANNJB010000084.1:0-11399 GCA_031405615.1 Vicinamibacteria bacterium
CGGGCGTTGAGGCAGCCGCGCAGGCTTAAGACGGCGTACACGTCGTTGTCTATGCTGCGGTGCATTTTTTGCAGTGCATCCAGCGGCAAGTCGGCCAAATCAATACAAAACTGCCGCTCTACCCCTGAGCTACGCCAGCGACGGAGCCATGGAGGATACCAAGAAAAGGTTCAGCGCTGAATCTTGACTTTGACGCTGAGGATGAAGGTGCGGTCCGAGACGGGATCCGACGCGCGGGCGATCTCAACCGAGTCGCCGTCGTTGAGAATGAGGGTCTGCTGCTGCCGCAGGGCGATGTTCGCCGCGGCCCCCGCTTTCGCCTCCGGAGACGCGGGGATATTCGCCTCGGCAGACAGATAGAGGCGAATCTTGTTCCCCACGATTGTCGGCCGTGCGTCCGCATTGAAGGTGAAGGTCAAATAGCTCGTCCCCACGGTCGCCACGTTTATGTCGGAATTGGTGCGGTTCTGTCCAAGCTCCCCATCGGCGACGGTCAACACCACGGTCTTCGGCGTGCCCTTGGTGTCCGAGAGAGTCACTTCGATCTGGACGTTCAGCATCTGCCCAACCGGACGCGGCGGCGCGGGAGGAGCGGGGGCGGTCGACGCGGAGGGAGCGGCCGGAGCGACCTTCGGAGCTTGAGGCGCCTGCGGTGTTTCGAGGAGTTCGCTCTGCGCCACGGGAGTCGCCGGACTCGCGAGAAGTGGAGCGATGGAAGGCCGCGCCGGTCTGATGACGCCCGCGGGGGCTACGGGAGCCGTCGGCTCCGCCGGAGGCTGAGGCTGGGCGAAGAGCAGCGACGGGGCGACGCTGAACAGAGTGAGGGTCAGAAAGCTTTTCGAATTCATGGCTAGCGGTTCTCCTGAGGTTGTTCGGGTCCGGTGGAAAGGGTGGGAACAGAAAGGGCGGGAATCTCGATCGGCAAGATCACAAGTGCATCCGCGGGCATCGGCAGCGTGGTCAGGGGCTCGGGGCGCTCAATGGCCGCAATCACGATTCCGGGGAGACCCTCGGGTGATTCCGATGGGCCTTCGATCGCGTTCGGTTTCGGGCGAGGGGATGTGAGGAATGACGTCGAGGCGCCCTCGACCACATTGGAAACCGCGGAGGGCTGGACCGTCCGCGCAGGTTCGGGCTCCATCGGCGCTCGCGCGATCGCGACTGGAGTTGTAGGCGCCACCGACCGACTCTTCATCCAGGCTCCGAAGGCGATAATCAGGATCGCCGCCACCGCAAGCCAGGTGGGAAGCGACGCAGCCCGGCGTCCCCCCATCGCCCGTCGCACCGACGCGGCATTCACCCGCCGCGGTTCTTCAGCCGCGATCGAGGCCAGCACTTCGTCGATCTCGCGATCGAGAGAGTTCTTCGGCTGATGGTTCATCGCGAGGCGTCCTCCAGCGATGAGCGCAGCAGCGCGCGCGCCTCATGGACGCGGCTCTTGATCGTGCCCTCGCGCACGCCCAACATCCCGGCGATCGTCGCGTAGTCGAGATCGCCGCCACTTGCCAGCAGCAGGGTGTCCCGAAGGTTCTCGGGCAGACGGTCGATCTCGCGCCGGACCCTGGCATGGACGGAGGCGGCCAGAGTCGATCGCTCCGGATCGGCCTGCAGAGCCGGAAGCTCGACCGCATCGGGCTCATCGAGGTGGAGGAAACTCCGGAAGCGGCCGCGCCGCCGCTGATCCATCGACTTGTTCCACGCGATTCTCGACAGCCAGGTCCGCAACTGGGATTCGCCCCGGAAGGTGTCGAGTTTGTGAAAGGCGGTAATGAAGGTTTCCTGGGTCACGTCCTCGGCATCCTCACGGTTGCGGAGTGCGGCCAGCGCGGCCCGAAAAACGGCCCCCTTGTGGCGTTCAACGATCTCGTCAAACGCCGCCGGGTCGCCGTCCTGAGCGCGATGGACAAGCTCCTCATCGGTCACACGCTCCATAGACGGGTCCACGCGGAGCGAGGTTGGCACAATTTCCCGATCCATTGGTCCGTAAGTCTGGGGACGCGGCGTCGTTCCTGCGAGAATCCGCACTCCATGACTTATGAAGGTGTGCGCGTCGCGGTGGCAATCCCTGCCTACAAGGCCCGAGGGACCATTCTTGAAGTGCTGGCGGACATTCCAGACTTCGTGGACCAGATCATCGTGGTCGACGACGCGAGCGCCGACGGCACGTCCGAGGCGGTCCGCTCGTGCGCCGACTCCCGGGTTCGCCTCCTCGTTCACGAACGGAATCAGGGCGTCGGCGGGGCGATGAAATCCGCGTACCAGGCCGCGCTCGCCGAGAACGTTGAGATCGTCGTCAAGATGGACGCCGACCGCCAGATGGACCCACGCTACCTTCTCGATCTGGTGGCGCCGCTGGTCCATGGCGAGGCCGGCTACGTCAAGGGGAACCGGTTGTGGTCGCGGACGTCCGCGAAGGACATGCCCGGCGAGCGTCTTATCGGCAATCTCTTCCTCTCGCTCGCCACCAAGGCTGCGTCGGGATACTGGAGCATTTTCGATCCAACAAATGGATTCACGGCCATCCGGGCGGATGTCCTCCGTCGGCTGGATTTTCGATCGATAGAGAGCCGTTACTACTTTGAGACCAGCATGCTGGTGGAGCTCCATCTCCGGCGAGTGGTGGTGCAAGACGTCCTGATGGAAGCCCGATATCGGGGAGAAGCAAGTTCCCTTTCCGTAGTTGCCGCCTCCGTCGAGTTCGCGGTGCGGCTGATCGGGTCCCTGGTGCGTCGTGTGACCCTGGAGTACTTTGTCCTTGACCTGCGGCCAGGCACGTTATTCGGCGTGTTCGGTGCGCTCGGTGTTTTCTTTGGAACCGCCTTCGGTATCTATCACTGGAGGTTGGGCGAGGCGCTTGGCACGAGCTCTCTGCCCGGGACCGTCATGGTCGCCGCCATCCCCGTGATCGTGGGCGCCCAGCTCCTCCTGCAGGCGGTGGCGTTGGATATTGCCGAGAGCCGGAACTTCGCCCGGCCGCGACCCCTCATTTCGAGGTCGGGTGGTCCTCCGCGCTGATCTTGAGCGTAAGGATGCGGGCGAAGGAGTTCAGAAACACCGGCTCGAACCAGGGACGGTTTCCCAGGCCTCGCGCCGAGTCGCCATACTTGTCACGCAGGCGGTCATCGAGGACAACGTGCGTCACGCGATACCGGGCCGCGGCCCTTCGCACGGTTTCTTCGTCGAGCGACGTGAGAATGTCCCGTTCGGCTCTCTCTCGATCCACCCGGTCCGCGGTCTGGGCGGGTCTCACCATCAAGAAGCGGCGGCCGGTGAGGCCCGAGAGCATGATGCCTTCGGCGCTGATCAGGACCGACTTCGCCCCGACGTTCGCTCGAATCCAATTCGCGGTCGCCACCACGCCGCTCGGCATCGCTTCGCGACTCAGCGGATAAAACCGGTCATCGCGCATCGGGTTGAAATAGGCCGGAAAGGAAATGGCCAGAACCGCGCCGAAACAGATGGCGAAGCGCGCGTTCGAAGCGCCCTTCAAGCGGGAAGCCAACGACCAGACCGCGTATCCTGCCCCGGCGCCCGCAACCAACCGGACGTAGTAGAAGCCTTCATCCGGTTCCGGAGCGAAGCCAACCTGAAGGCCGACTACATAGCCTATGGCCACAAGCGGCCCGGTGGCCAGAAAACCGAGAGCGCCGTTTTCTTCGACCGATCTTCTCAGCGCGAACAGCAGTCCGGCCAGGAAGAGAAGGAGCAGGGGCCCGAGGTCCAGGGACCAGAGATAGGGGCTGTTCAGTCGTTGTCCCAGCTGATCTCGCCAGATCTGTGGCATCTCCCCCGCGCCGACGGGGTTGTAGTCACGAAGGAGATGGAGCACGTAGGGCAGGCCCAGGGCCAGCCCCAGCAAAGTGCCGAGAGTCGTTCGCTTGAGCGCTTCAGCGCGATCCCTGCCGATCAGGGCGGCGATGAACAGGCCCGGTACGAGATACGCCCAGTCGAGGATGAAGGCCCATATCAGCAGGCCCTGCAGGACTCCCATCCATTGCCACGACACACGCGACGGCGTCAGACGCGAGAGGAGGCCCACCACCCCAAACGCGAGCGCGTGGTTGGGTTTGAATACGAAGTTGGCCTGCCAAAAAGCCTGAACCGGCGGGTCGGGGGCGAGAGCAAACGAGGACAGCCCGAGCACGCCCGCTGCGACCAGGACGCCCCTCCAGCCCGCGATCTCCGGATCTTCCCCCATCTGGGGGTAACTCCACGCTCGATAGAAACCGACGGCGGTCAGAGCCAGCATCAGGAGCGTCATCCGGTCGTACACCCAGGGCACCCGATCGATCGAAAATCCGGATAGCGCTGCGACCATGAACGTCCAGAGTGGTTCCAGGTTCCCGAACTCGACCTGTACATGGTCAAAAGGCGACCCACCGTCCGCGACCGCCATGGCCATCCCAACCCCAAGCGCACGGTCGTTACTGACCCCGACCGCGTACGTCCGCTTCAAGTCGCTGTAGTAGCTGAGGAACGCGAGGCCATGCATCAGCACCAGAGTGGCGAGGGCCAGAACCGGCCGGGGGCGCAAGGCGAGCAGCGCGGCGGCCAGGATCGAGATCGCCACCCAGGCCGCGTGGAGACCGAGGTAGGCGGATGGTTCCGACAGGCTCTCCACCCGCAAAGTCTACCCTCGCCTCAGAAGCGCCTCAGACCCTCTCTGCTATCGTCCCGGTTTCCCTGAAGCTCCTCTTTTGCCCTCCACCGCCTGCCTCACTCTGGACCTCGAACCTGATCATGCGGGCCGGGCAGCCTTCGACTATGAAGCGTGGCGTTCCGATCGCCTCGACTCGCTGATGGATCTGCTGGCCGAGTTCAAGGCCCCGCTTTCAGCCTTCGTCGTTGGCAAGTCGTTGGAACAGCAACCCGGGGCCATCGCTCGTCTGCGCGAGCGAGGTGTCGAGTTTCACCTTCATTCCTATTCTCACAATCTGGCCGAGCCCGATAGCGCGGCCGAAATCGACGCCGGGATGCGCGTGTTCGAAGCCACCTTTGGCCATCGGCCCCTTGGTTATCGCGCTCCCGAAGGCAGGATCTCGGAAGGGGGCATGCAGCGACTCGCCGAGCGACACTTCCTCTTCGACTCGAGCGTGTTCCCCTCCGCCTGGCCCCATCCGCGGTACCTCAGACATCCTCGCGCCGCGTACCGCGCGCAGCCGAGCAATCTTCTCGAGATCCCGGTGGCCACCGCGGGTCGGGCGCGACTTCCGGTAACCCTTTCCTTCATCAAGCTGCTGGGGTTCCCTCTGTACCGCCGCCTGATTCGCACGGGCCGCGTACCCGATCCCCTCGTCTTCGATCTGCACCTGCACGATCTGTTCGTGCTTCCCGCGTTCGACCAACTCCCGGCCTTCCTCAAAGTGGCCTACTCGCGCAACCGACGCGAAGGCCCGGCGCTGCTCAGGGCAACCCTCGCGCTTTTGCGCGACTCGGGTTTCTCCTTCACCACCATGACCACCACGGCTCAAGCCCTCGATCAGACGCTGCCCCGATGCTGATCGTCGGCCTCTCCGCCTTTGGTCAGAACCCGGGCGCGTGCATCCTCCGGGACGGCAAGCTCGTCGCTTTCGCGGAGGAGGAGCGTTTTTTGCGGATCAAGGGCGCTCACCTTCGTTTTCCCGCGAAAGCCCTGGCGTATTGCCTTCGTGAGGCCGGGGCCCGCCTCGACGATGTGGATCGCTTCGCGGTGGGATGGAACGCGGAAAAGTACCGCGTTCAAATGCCCCTCTTCTTCGCACGTCAGTACTTCCGAAACATCGGCACGGCGGGAGACGGTTCGAGCATGCGGATCCTCGCCGAGATCGCCGACCAGAAACCTCAGGCGATCCGACGGCGCACCATCCTGGCGCTGCGTGAGGAGGGACTTGGAGGAGCGGTGCCGGAGTTCGTCTTCGTCGATCACCACCTCGCTCATGCGGCGAGCGCCTTTTACCCCTCGGGGTTTAAAGACGCGTCGATCCTGGTGATCGACGGAAGCGGCGAAGATCGCTCCACCAGTTTCTACTCAGGTCAGGGACTCGATTTGAAGGATCGGGGCAGCGTGGACCTGCCGGACTCACTCGGGTGGTTCTACGCGGCGGTAACCTCCTTTCTCGGCTTCCGGGCCTATGAGGAGGAGGGCTTCACGATGGGTCTGGCGCCCTACGGGACCCCTTCCCCGCAACTCCAGGAGAAGATGGCGCGGTTGGTCCGTTTCGAGGACAACGGCCTCTACCGCGTCGATCCGCGTTACACCCTTCTCGGCGCCCACTCCACCAATGAGCATTTCGCCGACGAACTGACATCTCTGCTCGGCCCACCTCGTTTGGCCAGGGACCCGCTGACCCAGGCCCATAAGGACATCGCGGCAGCGGCCCAGGAACGTCTGGAACAAGCGGTGCTCCGGTTGGTCAAGCGACTGGTGAGTGACACCGGCTCCCGGAATTTGTGCGTGGCCGGCGGCGTCGCGCTGAACTGCAAGATGAATGGGGTCATCGGCGCCTCGGGCCTGGTGGATGCCCTCTTTGTTCAACCCGCCGCCCATGACTCCGGCACCGCGCTGGGCGCCGCCTTGTGGGTGTCGGCCCAATCCGGCGAGAACCCCCGGTTTGTGATGGAACACGCGCAATGGGGACCGGGCTATTCGTCCGCCGAAGTCGAGAAAGCGGCTCGCACGGTTGGGATGAGTTTCACCCGCCCTGAATCCATCGAGGAGAAAACCGCGGACGCCCTCGTCGATGGGAAGGTCGTGGCCTGGTTCAAAGGACGGATGGAGGTTGGGCCGCGGGCCCTCGGTGGCCGGTCGATCCTGGCTCATCCGGCGATCCCGGGAATGAACGATCGGGTCAATCGCGATGTGAAGTTCCGCGACTCGTGGCGGCCTTTCTGCCCGTCCATGCTCGAGAGCGCGGCCGCGCGCTATCTCCAGCCATCGCTCGAAACCCGTTTCATGACGGTGGCGGCCGAGGCGAGCGAGCGCGGTCGCGCGGAGATTCCCGCGGTGATCCATGTCGACGGTTCAACGCGCCCCCAAACCGTGAACGCGTCCACCCATCCGTCCTATGAAAAGATGATCACGGCTTTTGCAAGTCGAACCGACGTGCCGGTGGTGCTCAATACCTCGCTGAATGTAAAAGGCGAACCGATCGCCTGTACGCCCATGGACGCCCTGCGCTGTTTCTATTCATCCGGCATCGACGCGATCGCGCTCCAAGATCTTTGGCTTTCCAAAGACTGAAACGGTCGGTGGCGCGCGCGGCGCCCTTGACCCGACTGCTCTTCGGGATTCGAGTTCCCATCGCAACCGAGCAGGGCCATTGGGATTTTTCGACCCTGGCCCTTTTCGATGAACTGCGGAGGCGGTCGAAATCCGGCCAGCGAGTTCTCGAGATCGGCACCGGGGAGGCCGGCACCCTCTCGATCGCTCTGGCGCGGCTCGTCCCGGGACGCTACCTGGCCCTCGACATTGCCGAGGAGGCGCTCACCTCAGCCCGACGCGTGGCCGAGGCGAATGGCGTGGTCGTTGAGTTCGCTCATTCGGACCTGTTGTCCTCGGTGCCTGAGGATCGCTCGTTCGACTTGACCTTCTTCAATCCGCCGTACCTGCCAAGCACTCTGAGCGCGCAATGGCAAACGCTCGGTGAACCATCCCGTGTTTGGAATGGAGGCGAGGACGGCCTCGACGTGATACGCAGATTCTGGACCGCCGCGGGGCGGCGCCCGGTCAGTCTGGGCCTGGTCCTGATCGGATTCAACCGCCACACCGTGGCCGAGGCTGACGTCGTTGCCCTGGCGCGGGAGGCAGGATTCACGCACGTGGGCAGCCGGAAGGCGATCCATCCTGGGACGGTCCTGGCCTTCAGGGGGGATTCGTCGTGACCGAAGAATCGCGCCGCTTCACGAGCCGGGGCTTACTTTAGACCGCGCGTGAAAGTGACCTCGGCGCCGTCTGCCTGCTCGACCCGCAGCGTCACTACGCCTGCGGTTTCGGCAAAGCGCAGGCGCTGGGAGCCGAGGGCGAAGGTGTCTCCGCCCAGCGGAACCAGTGGCTCGCTCATGCCGCCGCTGCGACGCGCGTAGCGCAGTTCCCCGCCGCGGACCGAGACAACGCGGCCATCGTAGGTTCCCACAAACCGGGCCAGCCGCGAGGCGTTGTCGGGCGTCGCCTTCAGTCGCGCCTCGTACGTCTCGATCAGCCGCTCCAGGTTGCGCTTCCGGTTCGCATCGCCAGCGACTCCCGCGGCGACGACTTTGAGGGCTGCGAGGTGGCCCGCGGTGAGGGCCTGCTCGGGATCGACCGCGATGTCGGGCTCCACCCCCACCTGCTCCCACTCGCGACCGGTTTCGGGATCGGAAACCCTGGTGACGGAAATCGACGCCGTGAAACCATGACCGATCGGAATCTGCGCCACCATCCGGCCCGCACCCGCGGTTCGGCGACCTACCAGAGTCGCGCGGCCTCGGTTCTTGAGGACAAAAGCGAACTCCTCGGCCGCGGAGCCCGTTCCCTGACTGATGAGGAGGAAGAGCGGCACTTCAGGCCGGCGCGGGCCCGGCACCTCTCCGAGGCTCATGCGGCGGGTTGGCTCCGGATTGTTCCGGGTGCGGACATCGATGGTGGGAACGGGCGTGTCACCGAAGAAATGGCTGAAGATGAAGTGGCTCATGTCCGAGGCGCCGCCGCCGTTGCGGCGGACGTCAATGAGAAGCGCGTCGGTGCGAGAGAGGAAACGCAGGGCGTCCACCACCGCGTCGCGATAGTCGCCGCCGGTGAAGCCCGTGATCTCGAGATAGCCGACGTTGGCGTCGAGGATCTCGGCGCGGCCCATCCCGAAGTTGAGCAGCCGGGGATCGCCAAAGGGGCTCGCGGCCCGGCCGGGTGCGGGTGCTGGATCCTTCGAATAGCGAAGGCCAAGGTGGAGATCGCCATTCACCGAGCGCAGGTCGCGCGTCACCACCTCGGCGAACTGAGCGGGATTAGAGGTCGCGTCGTAGGTCCGGGTTTCCTGTTTCGCGCGGAGAGCCTTCACGATCGCGGGCACGGCCTCGACATCGACATAGGTCGACTCGAGACGAGCGACGACGCCGTCGAGAACCGCGGACCGAATCGCGGGGGTGAGCGCGGCCTCGGCCGAAAGTGCGGCGGCCGAAGCGCCGGGGTGGAGGATGAACAAAGCGACGGCAATCAGGGTTCGAAGGTTTCGCATGGTCTCAGCTGCTCCAGCCGAAAGCGAACTTGACCATGAAGATGTTGTCCGCCTTGGCGTCGAGGAGAGTCGAGAACGAGCGCCCGAGACGGAACTCCCCCGACGGATCGGAGTCGTCGCGGCTCTGGGTCCATACGAAGTACGCGGCCGAACCCGGTCGGAACTCCCAGCGCAGAACCGCGTTGCCGCGGATCGACTTGAAGGTGAAGTCGGGATCGCTCACTCCCGGGGGCAAAGCTCCCGCGGCATAGCGGACGAATTCGTAGGAGCGCGGCCGCGCGAGGTCACCGAAGTCCGTTTACTCACCGGAGGAGATGAGGGGCTGGATGTAGGTCTGCAGGCTCAGCGCCGGCGTGAACGTCCAGTTGAGCCTTATGCCCGCGGAGAACGTCTCCTGCTTGAGTCGCGCGAAGACATGCCGGCGTCCAAACGTCGCGGTGGCCGCGGCATCGTTGATGTTGGCGACGAACTGGGCGCCATTCTCCTGGCGCTGATAGTCGGGGCTCACACTCAAGGAGAGCTTGGGCGCGGGCTTCCAGTTGATCGAGGCCGAGCCGCTCCGGCTTCGATTCGACTCCTGTTGCCCGTGCCCTGCTCGCACCCCGAACTCGAGGGTCACGCTCTTCCGACTGTCGGAGTTGATGCCGAGGTCCCAGCTCCAGGAGCCGGGCCGAAGCATGGCGACGCCGCCGCGCGTTTGCGTGGTCGTGATCGACTCCGGGTTTACGAAGAAGCTTCCCTCGAAGCCCCAGTAGTTCTTGAACGTCGCCCAGTACCAGGAGAAGAGACCGAGGGAAGTCATGTTCCCCTCATAGTCGTTCGTGCGGAACGCGCCGCCTTGAAGACCTCCGTTGCGGAAGAACCGGCCGGGTTCGGTCCAACGATGGCCAACCGAGATGTGGCCGTTGATCTGATCAGTGCGCGACGTGATGCCGGCGTCGTTCGAGTCGAAGCCGGGCGAGGTGGCCCCCACCGCGGCATTGAAGAGGAAAGGGCCCTTCTCGCGATTGAGAGCCACGCGGAACGAATAGCCGGAGAGCGACGTGGCGTTTGGATTCACGGAAACATGGGTCGCGTCGGGGCGCTGGAAATAGTGCTGCGACGCTCGCTGAACCGAACTCATCCGGGCCGCGGTGCCCTGGATGTTCGAGAACTGGATTCTCCCGGTGAGAGCCCAGATTCTCTCGTCGCCTTTGCCGCGGCCGAGGGTGGTCCACCCGTCGACCCCGAACGCGGTGGCGCGCCGGTTGAGCCGGTTCTCGAGGCCGGTGCCCGCGAGGTCGCGATTGACGAGCGTGCCGATGAAACCGAGGCCCTGTCGACCGCCGCCGAAGTCGCGCTGGCCGCGCACGACGCTGTAGGTGGCCCGGGGCTCGACCACGGAGCTTCCCAGTCGTCCGGCGGTCATGAGGTCCGCCTCTTCCTGCCCGGTCATCGCGTGCAGGACTCCCATGTTCCAGACACCCCCCACCCGGCCGGTGATCTTCGCCGCGGCGTTGATCCGCACTCCATCGGGGACACGCGAGAAGTCGGCGGACCCGGGCGACCCCTGGGGCGCTCGCCCGATCCGCCGCGAATAGAAGATGTTGGGACTCGAGAAGTTGAAGTTCATGTTGTTCGAAGCCCCGCCCGAGCCGAAATTGAACGTGTCGGAACCCTCGATGAAGAACGGCCGCTTCTCGTTGAAGAACGACTCGACATCGGAAAGATTCACCACGGCGGGATCGACCTCGACCTGGCCGAAGTCGGGATTCATCGTGGCATCGAGAGTGAGATTGGAACCGATGCCGAACTTGAAGTCGGCGCCAAACGCCGCCTGAGAGCGCCGGCCGTCGAAGAAGGGATCGCCGACGCGGGCTTCGTACGTGCGCGTCTTCGCCGTCGTGTAGGGCGTCACAAGGAGGCGCCGCTTGGGCTGAAGTCCCGAGAGGCCCACGAGCGGCAGGAACCTCGAAACGAAGCCGCTCTCCTTCTTGGGCCGCAACGCGGCGTAGGCCTGCTCGTTGGTGCGCGTGATCTGGCGGCGGAAGTTGATGCCCCAGCGCGCATCGTCCTCCTGCTTGAAACGGAGTTGTGAAAGCGGGATCCGATAATGGGCCATATTGATGACGCCCATCAAACCGAACACAATTGCCAGGCCCAACGACATAATCAAGAGGATTGAACTGAGGCTGATTCCGCGGAAGATCGTTTCAATCGCATTCGCCCAAT
>JANNJB010000085.1:0-3933 GCA_031405615.1 Vicinamibacteria bacterium
CCAGAACCGCGCGATCACCCGCGGCGATGGCGCCTCTGATTCCCGTGAAGTAACGGTAGGAGTAGCAGAGAAAGAAGTCGACGTCGGTTCGCCTGGAGACCGCGTCAACCAGGTCCGGACACACGGGACCGTTCTCGACGATCCAGCGTTCTTCGTCGGCCCGGCTGTGCGCCTCGTTGAACACATGGTCGGACACCGCCGCGAAACGCCCGAGGTCTCGCGCCCTTTGGACGGGAAAGCGGGTGACGCGGACCCGGTCCACCATCGACTCACCCGCTTCGAGCTCGTTCTTCCAGGTCAGGTAGTCGCGCGCGGTCGTGGTGAGGACCTCCACCTCGTGGGTCTTGCGAAGTTCGTGGGCGAGGCCACGCGCGTGCGCCTCGGATCCGCCGGCGATGCCGTCGCCATAACGATGGATGACGAGAGCGAGCTTCAACCGCGGCCCTTCAGATCGTCGACTTCCTTCCGGAGTTTTCGGACCTCCATCTCGAGCGCGGTGTTTCGTTCGACGGAATCGATCAGGATGTGCCAGACCGCGAGATTGATCTGGCTCTGCCGGTTGAGGATGTGATCGGTGTAGAGACGGACGAAGGGGCGGGCCAGGAATTTCGCGGCGCGGACCAGGCTTCCTTGAAAGCCGGTGCGCTTCGTGCGGATCTCATAACCCGTGTCGGTGTTCCAGTCGTGACTCTCGTGGAGCAGTCTTGCGGCGAGCGTTTCATCGATGCGAGCCTTGCCGATGCTGGCCTTGAGACGTTTCTCGATCAGCCACTCGATGTCCTCGGCGGTGAGGTCGCCCGCGGCCCGTCGCCTCCCTATTTCCTCCCGGATCTCGTCGACGATCCGTACGATGTCCGTCGGTCCGGAAACGTTCATGCGTTCTCCTCGACGGTTCGCAGGGCCCGATCGAGCAGCGCGCCAAAGTCCACGGAGCGGATCTTCTCAAGAGCCGCGGCCTGCGTCTTCAGCACAGCTTGCCGGGTGGGCCCTGAAGGCACGATCATGCCCAGCAACTCGGCGATCTCTTCGGGCTTCTTCTCCTTGAGGAGGATTCCGCCCTGGCCCAGCGTCTCCTTCACCGCGCCCGCGTCGTAGGCGATCACGGGCAGGCCGAAGTACATGGCTTCGATGAGCGGAGCGCCGTAGCCCTCGTGTTCGGAAAGGCAGAGGAAGGCATCAGAGAGACGGTAGTAGGCGTTCAGTTCCCCCTGGGTGACCGCACCCGTGAAGACCACCTCGTCGATCCTCAGGTGGCTCACGAGTTCGTCGAGGCGACGGGTGTAGTTCTCGAAGCCGCGGCCCTCGCCGACGATGAAGAGGCGGCTCTCCGGCTCGACGTATCGCTGATAAGCGCAGAAGGCCCGGATGACATCCTCGATCTTCTTGTTCGGGGCGACGCGGCCCACGAAGATCAGGTTCTTCCGGTCATCCTCGAAGCGGGCCCTGACTACTGGGTCGGGGGCTTCGTCGAGAGTAGCGAAGTTCATGCCGAGGGGCAGGACCGCGGTTCGCGCGAAGCCCGCACGATCGAGATCGAGACGGTTGAACTCGCTCACCGCGAGGCCGAGGGTCGTGCGCGACGCGAAGGCCGAGAGATGCCGGGCCCCGTGGTAGCACAGGCCCACGAGGTGGCCGTTGAAGCCCACGAAGAACTCGTACGGCGTGATGTTGTGATAGCGGAGGATGAGGGGCTCGGTGCGCGCAAGGACGGCCTGGATCGCGGGATTCCCGATCGCGAAGTGCAGGATCGAAACCGCGTCTCCCGATTGCGGCTGGTTCGAATATTCAGAGACCGGGAGACCCAGCGCCGCCATTTCGGGGGCCAAAGCGAACGCGTAGATCTCGCTCGCGTAGCCACGCTCGCGCAGGAGTCTTTGGAACACGAGAGCCTCGTTGCACACCGCATCACCCGGCGAGAGGGCGGCCACGATCTGGTGAACCTGCCGGATCTTCATGAGGCGCTCTTCGCCGATTCGATGGCGGTGGCGATGTGGGTTTCGAGCAGTGCGCCGAAGTCCAGGGCTTTGGCCGCCGCGATCGTGGCGGCCTGACTCTCCAGCACCCGCGCGCGAACCGAGGCGTCGCTGAGCACCAGATCGAGAGCCTCCGCTACCACCCTCGGATCCTTGTCATCGAGGAGAACGCCTCCGGCCGCCATGGTCTCGCTCACCGCGGCCGCGTCGTAGGCCAGAACCGGCAGGCCGAAAAGCATGGCCTCGAGGAGAGGGACGCAGAAGCCCTCGTGTTCGGAGAGGCACAAGAAGACCTGCGAACTGCGATAGGCCGCGATGAGGTCACCCTGGGTGACCTGGCCGGTGAACACAACGTTTTTGACCCTTAGGGAGCGAACGAGTTCGAGCAGCCGGCGCAGATACCTCTCATGGCCCACCGAGTCGCCGACCAGAAGCAGGCGACTTTCGGGCGCGTAGTGCCTTTGAAACGCCGCGAACGATGCGATCACATCCTCGACTTTCTTGTTGGGCACGATCCGGCCGACGAAGAGAACCGTGGGGCCATGGAAACTCGACAGGCGCTCCATCATCACGGCACTCGGCGGTTCGTCGTAGCGCTCCCAGTTCAAGACGATGGGCAGAACGCCCGTGGGCGTGAAGCCGGCCGCTTCGAGTTCCTTCCGATTGAACTCGCTGTCGCCGAGGCCGAGGACGGAGCGCGCGGCGAAGGCCTTGAGTTCGCGCCGGCCATGGTGGCAAAGCCTCGCCAGATGGGGATGGAATGGAAAGAAGAACTCGGGCGGCGTGATGTTGTGGTAGACGCAGATGAGGGGATCCTCGCGGTGGAACACCAGCGAGGACGCAGCGCTGCCGATTGAGAAATGGAACATGCACAGCGTGTCTCCGACCGCCGCCTGTTCGTACTCGGAGAGCGGGTGGGCGAGGCCCGCCATTTTCGGATGCACCTTCTCGGCGAAGATCTCGGAGTCAAAACCGCGGGCGAGAAGGTGTTTGCGAATCGCGAGCGCCTCGTTGCCGATGGCGTCGCCATAAGCGAGTGCGGCGAGGACCTGATGAATGGCGCGCGGTCTCACGCGGCCCTCGACGCCTGCCGGGCGGCGGCGATGAGCCGCAGGTACTTTTCGAGAATCACCGGCCAGGCGTAGTGGGTCTCGAAATACGCGTGGCCGGCGCCGCCCATTCGGGTGCGAAGGGGGGCGTCGCTCTCGAGGACGCTCAGGATCTCCCTGAACTCGTCGTAGTTCGCATAGTAGAGACCTCCGCCCGACCGCCGGCACTGGCCGCGCAAAACCGCGCAATGCGCGTTCGCCACCACCGGGCGCCGGGCGTAGAACGCCTCCAGCGTAACCATGGACAGGCTTTCGAGGCGTGACGGAATGGCGAGCGCCATGCAGGCGTCGAGGGCATCCCACTTCTCATGATCCTCGAGAAAACCGAGGGCGTGGATCGAATCATGCGTCGGTAGTTCGAGCAGGGCGCGGCCGATGAGGACGAGCTTGAGCGGCGATCCGGTCTCCGCGCGATAGCGCAGGAAATGATCGAAGAGTTCGGGACAGCCTTTGTTGAGATCGATGCGGCCCACGTAGAGCAGGAACGGACCTCCGATGCCGTGACGTTTTCGAAACGCGTCGCCATCCACCGCCGCGGGCAACGCCGAACCGACCCCGACGATTTCGCCGGGCAGAGAACGGCCCATCGCGGTTTCGAGCATGAGGCGCTCTTCGACACTGTTGAACGCGAACTGAGCGGTGGCGAGAAACGGCGGACGAAAGAGCTCGAGGCGATAGAGGCCATCGTCCTCCGCGGTGGGGGCCAGGAGCGCGGGCGTCTTCGAGGGCAGAAGGGTTCGGCAGGTGGTCCAGTATCGGTACGAGAAGTAGATGAGCGCGTCGTACCGCCCTTCGGCCGCGACTTGCACCACATGATCGCGCAGGGCTGGTGAATAGGGACCCTGGGCGTC